>NZ_CAWUDL010000010.1:0-102082 GCF_963920945.1 Anabaena sp. CCY 9402-a | reverse complement strand
ACCTGTCACCTGTCACCTGTCACCTGTCACCTGTCACCTGTCACCTGTCACCTTCCTACTGCATTCTATCTATAGTGCGATATTGGATGGCTTCAGCGACATGATTAGCTTTGAGTTCTTCATCGCCCGCTAAATCTGCGATTGTGCGGGCGACTTTGAGAATGCGATCGCTAGCCCTGGCTGATAACCCTAATTTTTTAATTGCGGCTTCTAATAAATTCCGGCTAGCATCATCTAGTTTGCACCATTTCTGGAGGTGTCGGCTTTGCATTTGGGCATTGCACCGCAGATTTGATTCTTCTTGAAAACGAATCGTGGCGCGATCGCGCGCTTGTTTTACCCTATCCAGTACAGACATCGAACCTTCTCCTGTCGGTTGTTGGGTAATTTCTTCTGGTTTCAAGCGATTCACAGCCACTTGTAAATCAATTCGATCCATCAAGGGGCCAGAAAGTTTTGCCCAATATTGTTCTCGTTGTCTTGGTGAGCAGGTACATTGCTGAATAGTATCGCCGTAGTAGCCACATGGACAGGGATTTGTACTGGCGACTAAAGTAAATTGTGCCGGAAATGTAACTGATTGTCTGGTGCGGGAAATCGTCACAAAACCATCTTCTAAGGGCTGACGGAGAAACTCTAAGACATCTCGTTTAAATTCTGTCAATTCATCCAAAAACAAGATACCCCGGTGTGATAAGGAAATTTCCCCTGGACGCGGAAACCCACCACCACCAACTAAAGATGGCCCTGATGCTGAGTGGTGGGGACTGCGAAAAGGGCGATCGCGTACTAATGAGCCACGATTCTTTAATAACCCGGCGACAGAGTGAATCCGAGTCACTTCTAAAGCTTCCGCAAAGCTTAACGGGGGCAATATCCCCGGTAAGCGTCGTGCTAACATCGTTTTGCCACTCCCAGGCGGCCCCACAAAAATTAGATTATGCCCCCCAGCCGCCGCAATTTCTAAAGCCCGACGAGCATGAGCCTGTCCTTTCACATCCTTTAAATCTGCAACAGCATGGGCTATCTGTGGTAACTCTTTTAATTCATCTAACTTTACAGGTTTGTACTTCCCTGGATGATTCAATAAATCAACTACCTCAGAGATATTCTTACAGCCATACACATCTAACCCTTGTACTACCGATGCTTCTTGAGCATTATCAGCAGGCACAACTAACCCTGCAATTCCCATTTTCTGAGCCGTAGCTGCGATCGGTAAAACACCCGCCACTGGACGCAGGCTGCCGTCTAATGACACTTCGCCCAAAAAAATATAATCTCCCAACAAATCAGCACTAACTTGTTCAGAAGCCGCCAAAATACCCACACTAATAGGCAAATCAAAACAGGGGCCTTCCTTGCGTAAATCGGCTGGCGTTAAGTTAATCACAATTTTTCGCATCGGAAAGGCAAACCCAGCATTTTTCAAAGTAGCTTTGACTCTCTCCTTCGATTCCTGAACTGCTGAATCTGGTAGCCCCAAAACCACAATTCCTGGTAAACCCCCTGAAACATCGACCTCTACGCCGACTTTCACAGCATCGATGCCGACAATTGACGCACTCCAGACTCTAGCAAGCATTGGTTAAATATTTCTTCTATAAACAGTAAACCTTTAGAATCTCTAGCAGATGAGTAATTAGAAACGCATGAGTGAAACCACAGAGACAATTTTCAGCAAAATCATCCGTCGGGAAATCCCCGCCAACATCGTTTATGAGGATGACTTAGCCCTGGCCTTCAAAGATGTTAATCCCCAAGCACCTGTACACATTCTGCTAATTCCTAAAAAACCGATTCCCAAATTAGCTGATGCTACACCTGAAGATCATGCACTTTTAGGGCATCTTTTGTTAACTGCCAAGCGTGTCGCTGAAGAAGTGGGACTAACAGACGGCTATCGTGTCGTTATCAACACGGGTAATGATGGCGGTCAAACCGTTTACCACCTACATCTGCACATCCTAGGCGGAAGACAAATGGCATGGCCTCCTGGTTGATATAAACTAATTAATCCCGTCGATTGACGGGATTAATTAGTAAAGCAAATAATTTCAATAAGTAATATTTAATTAAATTACCTTTACAAAACTCCATCTTCCGTCTAAGGTAGTAAACAGGTAGGGAAAAATACTTACCTCAATCATAAAAACCAAAGCAATCATAAAAAAATGACCACAACCTTACAGCAGCGTCAAAGCGCGAATGTATGGGAACGGTTCTGCGAGTGGATCACCAGCACCGAAAACCGGATTTATATCGGTTGGTTCGGCGTATTGATGATCCCCACCTTGCTAGCCGCAACCACCTGCTTCATCATTGCCTTCATCGCAGCACCTCCAGTAGATATCGATGGTATCCGTGAACCAGTAGCAGGTTCATTGATTTACGGAAACAACATCATCTCTGGTGCAGTTGTACCTTCCTCCAACGCGATTGGTTTGCACTTCTACCCAATCTGGGAAGCAGCTTCCTTAGATGAGTGGTTGTACAACGGTGGTCCTTACCAATTGGTAATCTTCCACTTCTTGACTGGTGTATTCTGCTACCTAGGACGGGAATGGGAATTATCCTACCGCTTAGGAATGCGTCCTTGGATTTGCCTAGCATTCTCTGCACCAGTAGCAGCAGCAACCGCAGTCTTCTTGGTATACCCCATCGGACAAGGTTCATTCTCTGATGGTATGCCCTTAGGTATCTCCGGCACATTCAACTTCATGATCGTGTTCCAAGCAGAACACAACATCTTGATGCACCCCTTCCATATGTTAGGTGTGGCGGGTGTATTCGGCGGTTCATTGTTCTCCGCAATGCACGGTTCATTGGTAACTTCCTCCTTGGTGCGTGAAACCACCGAAACCGAATCACAAAACTACGGTTACAAATTCGGACAAGAAGAAGAAACCTACAACATTGTTGCAGCACACGGTTACTTCGGTCGCTTGATTTTCCAATACGCATCATTCAACAACAGCCGTTCCTTGCACTTCTTCTTGGCTGCATGGCCAGTAGTAGGCATCTGGTTCACCGCCTTGGGTATCAGCACAATGGCGTTCAACTTGAACGGTTTCAACTTCAACCAATCCATCATCGACTCCCAAGGTCGCGTCATTGCAACCTGGGCTGACGTAATCAACCGCGCTAACCTGGGTATGGAAGTAATGCACGAGCGTAACGCTCACAACTTCCCCTTAGACTTGGCTGCTGGTGAAGTTGCTCCTGTTGCTATCAGCGCACCTGCTATCAACGGTTAATCTTTAAGCTTTAGCTAAATAAAAAGCGTCCTCTTCACCGGGGACGCTTTTTATTTTTGTTATGTAGTTTGAAGACGCGAGGAATCGCATACCTACAAACATTTATGTAATTAGTATAAAATGTATCAAAATATTTTTAATATATCGTATGTTTACTGTTGCTTCAGCAGGGAATACTCAAATAGTATTTAGCACATCATTTTTTATTATTTGAAATATTGTGAAGTCTATTCTAGAATCATACTTAGATCAAGAAGTCTGGATACTGATACGAGATAAATGGTATTTTACAAAAATCATTCGAGTTGGGGATGATTTATTGTGGTTTCAACACAGGACTCACAACAAAGAAACAGAGGAAGATACTTTGTGGGAAATGGTTGTAAAAATCGGTGAAGTAATTGCGATCGATAGAATTATATCTGTTGTTAGTAGAAAACCAGATGTGTTTATCTCACAGCTAATAGAAACCGATCAACCCACAAATAATTACCATAAAGATAATGAAAATTAATTAACTAAAATTAATTATTACGCTATAAGCACACCAACCGCTCTAAGAAGGAAAGAAACACAAGCATTTAGAGTTTGGTAGCAAGAAATATTATCTAAATTCAAAATTTTAGATGTGCGTGAGAGAAATTGCTATTTGGCTTCTAGGACGGGGTTTCCCCGTCCTAATAGTTAACTGGAATTAACCGAAATGCTTGATAATTGCGTCTGCAAATTCAGAACATTTTAGTGGTTCTACGGGTGGTTCAATTAACCGTGCTAAGTCATAGGTGACTTGACTATTAGCGATCGCATCTCCTAAACCTTTCTTAACTAGGTCTGCGGCTTCTTGCCAACCCATGAACTCAAACATCATCACCCCAGACAAAATCACCGAACCAGGGTTAATTCTGTCTAACCCGGCGTGTTTGGGTGCTGTACCGTGGGTAGCTTCAAAAACGGCGCAAGCATCGCCAATATTTGCGCCAGGCCCCATTCCTAAGCCACCGACAATAGCAGCAGCCGCATCAGACAAGTAATCACCGTTTAAGTTCATCGTCGCCAGAATCGAATACTCATCTGGTCTGGTTTGGATTTGTTGAAAGATACTGTCAGCAATCCGGTCATTGACCATGATTTTCTCTTTCCACTTACCGTTACCGTGGGTTTCCCAAATTGAGTTAAGAACCGTTTCCACTTCCTTGACAATTTGAGCTTTCTTCTCTTCAGTAAGACCATCAAAACCAGGATCAATCAAACGGGCATTTTCTTCTAGAGAAATATGGGGATTTTTTTCCTTGTTGCTTAAAATCCAAGATTCCCGTTCGGTGACGCACTCTTGACGAAACTCAGAAGTGGCTAGTTCGTAACCCCAATCACGGAACGCGCCTTCGGTGTACTTCATGATGTTACCCTTATGCACCAGCGTTACCTGTTGCTTGTTTTTAGGTAATAACAAGGCGTGTTTGATGGCACGGCGGACTAGACGCTGAGAACCTGTTTTGCTGATGGGTTTAATCCCAATACCAGAATCGAGGGGGATGCGCTTTTTCCCGTGTTCTGGGGTGGCAGGAATCAGTTCATTGTTGAGGATAGAGATTAAGCGATCGCCTATTTCACTACCTTGCTTCCACTCAATCCCCAAATAAATATCCTCTGTGTTTTCCCGATAGACTATCACGTCCAGTTTTTCGGGGTTTTTGTGAGGTGATGGCGTACCCGCATAATAACGGCAAGGACGCACACAGGCATATAAGTCAAAAATTTGTCTGAGTGCCACATTTAAAGACCGGATACCACCACCCACAGGAGTAGTCAAAGGCCCTTTAATTGCCACACCATACTCTCTAATAGCCGTTAGAGTATCTTCAGGTAAATACTGATAAGTACCGTATAAATCGCAGGCTTCATCACCAGCGTAAACCTTAAACCAGCTAATTTGACGTTTGCCCTGATACGCTTTAGCTACCGCCGCATCTAGCACTTTTTGCGTAGCTGGCCAAATATCAATACCTGTTCCATCGCCCCGAATAAAAGGGATAATGGGATTGTTTGGTACAACAGGTTCACCATTTTTGAAGGTGATTTTTGATCCAGTTGTAGGGGGGTTAATCTTGTCGTACATACTTCACACACTCCACAAAGGTACGCCGCCAGAGAGAAGATTCTTCTTGTGTAGGCTTGCAAATTTTACTGTAGATATTGGGGATTGGGGACTGGGGAACTCGGGGTCCCCTCTGGGGATAAGGGGCAATGGGGACTGGGAATTTAGGAAAACTTCTTCCTTGTCCTCCTGTTCTTCCCTTACACCTCTGTCACCTGTAACCTGTCCTCTGTCACCTTCTTAATCTCTAATCCCTCAATGAGCAGATATTCCCCCTATTTCCCTTGTACAGCATTTAGGGATTCAAGTGTAGGTTTTCGTGAAATTGTCGCAATTTTGTACGATCAAAAATAGTAAACTACTTTTCGCTATCACTGCTGGATCATAGATAAAGCTAGATAGCCAATTGCTTTTCCACTGACCGCTAACATGAGTAATGGCATGACAGACCCAATGATTGTATCAGGCACTGCTAATGAAATTGACTCCCTTCGACAAAAGTTAATCGCTGGGTCTATGCAAGTCCAACAACAGATCATCCCACAATTAGCTGCTTTGGGTAACGAGGGATTAAATGTGTTGTCAGAGTTTTTATTGCAACGTCGCGATCGCCCAGCTACTTGGGTTGAAGGCAAAGCCTATCAATTCCTCTACAACTCTGATGCACCCCAAGCCCAAGAATTTCTGCAAAATTATTTTCCTGAAGGAATTGTACCTCTAAAATCAGAGGCAGGAGTTAATTATAATTCTTTGCAACAGTTACTAGCTGTCCAAGACTTTCAAGCAGCTGATCTCATGACTATTCAACAGATGTGTGAGGTTGCAGGGGCTACGGCAGTACAGAGAAAATGGCTGTATTTCACTGATATAGATAATTTCCCCACTGTTGATTTACACACTATCAATAATCTGTGGATAGTTCACTCCGAAGGTAAATTTGGTTTTTCAGTACAACGAGAAATATGGTTAAGTTTGGGCAAAAATTGGGACAATCTCTGGACAAAAATCGGTTGGAAAAGTGGGAATAAATGGACAAGATACCCTAATGAATTTACCTGGAAAATGAGTGCGCCTAAAGGTCATTTACCGCTATCAAATCAATTGCGGGGAGTGCGTGTAATTGCTTCTTTATTTGCTCATCCTGCATGGTCTAAGTGAAGGGAATGGGGGTAGGGATTTAGGGAGGAAAAAACCTCATAACTATTAACGAAACAAGCAGGAGTTTATTTTATTACTAGAATCAGAGAAATCAGGAAATTTTTTCAGTCATCGCTAGTTAAACATCTCAAATCTAATTATGGCAAGAGTTCTTCTAGAAGATATTAAGCGTAAATTTAACAATGTCACCGCGATCGAGGATATTACCTTTGAAATTCCCGATGGTGAGTTTTGGGTGTTAGTCGGCCCTTCCGGTTGTGGTAAATCTACAATTTTAAGGACGATCGCGGGTTTAGAAACTGCCACATCTGGTAAACTCTTTATTGGCGATCAATTGGTAAACACCGTCCCAGCAAGAGCGCGAGACGTGGCGATGGTGTTCCAAAACTATGCACTGTATCCCCATATGACGGTGGGTGAAAATATCGCCTTTGGGTTGAAAATGCGGAAAGTTGACCCGAAAATCATTCAAGATAGGGTGGTGAATGTAGCGCGATCGCTTTCTTTAGAACACTTATTAGACCGTAAACCCAAACAACTATCTGGTGGGCAACAACAACGGGTAGCATTAGGGAGAGCGATCGCCCGTGAACCCCAAGTATTTTTATTAGATGAACCCTTATCTAATTTAGATGCTCAATTGCGAGATGATACCAGGGCAGAATTAAAACAGCTACATCAACAATTAGGCGTGACAACTATTTATGTCACCCATGATCAAGTTGAAGCCATGACTTTGGCAGATCAGATTGTGGTACTTAATCGCGGGAGAATACAACAAATTGGCGACCCTCAAACGATTTATGCTCGTCCTGCTAATCAAATGGTGGCAACTTTTTTAGGTAGTCCACCCATGAATATTTTGCCCGCTATTTATAAAAATGGTTGTTTTGATGTGAGTGGGCAATTAATCGAAATTCCCCCATTTATTAATGATAATTTGCAGATACCTCAAGGACAAAGCATTGATTTGGGCATTCGTCCAGAACACATGACAATTAGTGAAGACTCAGGACTCTTAGTAGAAGTGAAGGTGATCGAACCTTTAGGAAGAGAAACCTTAGTGCGTGCTGGTTTACCTGGTGCTACGACGTTGCTAAATATTCAATTGAGTGGTAATGTGCGTCTCAATCCAGGCGATCGCTTACATTTACAACTAGATTTACATCAGTTATTTGTATTTGACCCCAAGACAGGCGATCGCATTTCACCTTTAGAGTAGCGATGGCGCAAAGCACCCGCCAAAGGCGATCGCTAGATGGGAAAATTTAACTAACAGGCACAGGTTTAAATCCTATAGCTTTCAGAATTTCGGTATCGCCTTTCTTGACTATCAAAGTTGGAGAAGCATTAGCGTCTTCTGTAATCGCTTGTGACCAAATGTAGCGATAATCTCCGTTCACCCAACCCATTACACATTCACCACGCCGACAAGATACTTTCCCACCTGTTAAGCTGATGCAATTACCTTTAGCATCGCATCCTTTATAAGTTAGATTCCCTGTATTGTTCACCCCAGTCCAAGAATCACGATTACCAATTGTGATTCTCCATTTACCATTACTGTGAGTTTGTGTGTTGCTAGATGTTTTCTCATCCAAGATTTCCATCTTGCTAATAATCGATTCTTGGCGACTCTTACCACAAGGTTCAATACTTTCACAATCATTTAAAGAGGCAATTTCATAAGAGGCGCGGACTTTTTTATTTAAATATTTTTCTGATTCAGCACAAATTTCAAATGATGTGCTTCGACGATGTTCCACACCCTTTTCATCTACTACAGTGGCGTAGCAGATAATATCACCTGTGACTAATTCTTTAACTGTAAAAATTTCTGGTTGTTTGTTGGCAACAGGTTGAGTTTTATTAATGTTAGCTTGATTACTGCCAGAGGTTTGATTAACTGCTGGTGTATTTTCAGTATTTTTCTGGGTATCTACTTTATCTGGTACTTCTGTGACATTTCCTGTTGTAGATTCTATCTGATTTTGACTAACTGTATTTGTCTGTGCATTATCACAACTTGTAATCAATATTGAGCAAAAAATTAACGCAATTGCGGGAATTAACTTATTCATGGACACCTTTATTTTCTTTTCTTGGTGTATTTGCTGAACCAGAAACAAAATTTTTACTTGATGTATTACTACACATCAGAGATGAGGAATTTCGCATCAAGTTTCCCCAAGCAACCCATTATATTCTGTTTATTAAAGACTAGGTAATATTTAACACTAAAAAATTACTGTATTTTTACTAATTCACCAGGAGCAAAAGCCCCTTTTTCTGTGATGATGGCTGTAATTAAATTGGCTGGAGTCACATCAAAAGCTGGGTTATAAAATTCCACACCGGATGGTGTCAGGATGGTATCACCAACTTGATAAATTTCCTCTGGGTTTCGTTCTTCAATGGGGATTTGATTACCATCAGATAACTCAAAATCAATGGTAGAAAGAGGTGCTGCCACAAAGAAAGGAATGTTATGTGCCTTAGCTACGATGGCTAAACTATAAGTACCAATTTTATTGGCCGTATCACCATTAGCAGCAATGCGATCTGCACCGACGACGACAGCATGAATTAAACCTTGCTGCATACAATGGGCTGCCATGTTATCAGTAATGACAGTTACAGGTATACCTTCTTGTACAGCCTCCCAAGCGGTGAGTTTTGCACCTTGCAGGCGGGGACGAGTTTCATCAGCAAACAAACGTGCTAAACGTCCCTCTCGCCAAGCCGAACGCACAACCCCTAAAGCTGTACCATAACCAGCCGTAGCTAAAGCCCCAGCATTACAGTGAGTCAGTAGTGTTAGCTTTTCTGGGGTTGTGGGCAATAGTTGCAAACCATGATCGCCGATCGCCTGACAGGTTTGCAAATCTTCAGCATTAATTGCTTGGGCTGTTTGTAATAAAACTTGTTGAATATCTGTGACTGTTCCTGGGGTAGCGTAGGCAATTTTCATCATCTGACTAATTGCCCAAAATAAATTTACGGCTGTAGGACGAGTAGCCCGCAATAAATCAGCGACTTGTTCTAGTTGTGCTAAAAATTCGAGGCGATCGCTTGTTGCAATTTCTCTCGCCCTCAAATACATCCCATAGGCTGCTGCTACACCAATAGCTGGCGCACCCCGGACAATCATAGTTTTAATTGCCCGCGCCATATCTTCGCTACTGTGAATCTCTACAACCGCATACTCATTAGGCAAACGGGTTTGATCAATTAGTAATACAGAATCATTCTGCCAAATAACAGGGTAAATTGGATTTGTATAATTTGTCATCAGTAATTGAGATTTTCAAAATATCCAATTTAGAATATCTTAATTCTAGGCTCTTCTGTACATATAGGAATCATATTTGATTTCTGAAATATACGTAATGGCGTAGCAAAGCTAAAATATTGAATTATATTGGGATGCAATTAAACTAAAATCTTAAAAATAATACTCATCTTACTTACTCAGTAATCATTAAAGCTTTTTAGGAAAATGATGTAGCATAAGAAGTATAGAATAATTTAATTCTATTTGTTTTGTAAAAATTGCAATATTCTTACTACGTTGTTAACACTGAAAATTGCTTTTTAAATACACATTTATATTGATACTTACGGCTGCTTTTTTGTTGATAGTCATCAACAGGGAACTTAACTTTATTGATTGATTTCTCAATTTAGCAGATATCTGAACTCTATTTTTGATACTACTCTGCCTAATTAGACTTAATTAAAAATACCTTAGCCATTTTTTGGCAATGGTATTAAATTAAGCACTAACTTTGCTTTTTTGACTTTTAGAATACTTGCGCTTGAAAAATCCCCCAAATGCTACGCCAGTAGTGATACCAAGCATAGTAAGAGGTTCAGGAACTTCTTCTACTGGTACTTTCTCCAACCGACCAAAAATTTCGGCGGTGTTTGCTTGATCTTCTTGGGTTATGAATTGATTGACTACACTGCCCCCTTGTAGAAACCCACTGATGGCTAATATGTATTGGTGACCACCAATGTTGATAGTTTCTGAAGATGCAGTATTAGGGATGGAAACCACATCAGGACAGGGTACATTAAAACCAGGAGTGCTAGAACAAACACCGGAATCACCATTATTAGGTGTTTCGTTGTGATTGAAAAAGAAATTAAAGGTTTTATTCACATCACCACTAAGACTGAGTGCTAAGTTAGCTCCGGTAATGCTAGGTGGAAAGACGGGAAAATTATTGTGAGTGAATGTCCCCAGCAGAAAATCTGTACCATCTATGGGCGCAGTGAAAGTATTCTCACCATTGAATACGTATGAGCTTTGCCCCGAATTTGTTGCAGGATCTCCCCAACTGACTGTGTTAGTGTTGATACCATTAACAGTTGTTGTACCATCAGGTGTGACTGATGTCCAGACACCTGAAGTCTCGATGCTTATAGCTTGAGCCATACCAGCACTCGCAAGCGACATTGTTACCGCAGTCGCTACACCAAAAAAGCTTAGTGTTTTGTTCATTGAATAATCCTTAAATAAGCAGTAGTAGAGACTTTTGAAAACAAATATCCATATTCTTGAGGATTAATATGAAAAGTACGCAATCTACAAATGAAGCATCATATGTTTTCCTAAAAATTTGAATTTTTCACACTGATACTTTTAGTTAATTCCGTATTTTTTATCTCACCAAGAGATAATACAAATATTTATTTTCTCAAGTGTTCACACTTGAATATACCAGATACTCTTAAATATTAAAAATTTTAGAAAATAATTTTTAATATAATTTTTTGGAAAAATAATTCATGAACAATTCCAAATTTATTTTTTTAATGATGGTATTCTTATTATTTATGCGGAAATACCATCATTTTTATTTCAATTCCTACTCCTTAAACTATTTGTTATGGGGGATGTTAGCCCAAAAGATGAAAACAAAGTCTGCTTTTTCTGTTGAATACCGCAACTATTGGGGAAAGTTGGCAATAATCATAGCAATTTCTGGGTGATTGTGAGCGATCGCTTCTGGTGCATTGCCAAATAGTACCAATAGTTGGTTTTTGTGTTCTACTGCGCCATTTAACAGCAGTAAATCATTGCTTTTGAGTAATCGGGAAACTTGCCTCACAAAATTACCCCGCACCTGTTGAATTGGTGTGTCTGGGGGTAGTTCGATATCAGTTAACTCACTAGTTGTCTCCCTAACTGGGACGACTTGTAACAGTTGTAAAGAGGCTTTGAGTTCTGTGGCTAGATTTTTAGCTAATTGAATGCTTTGGGCGAAAGAACTAGTACGCATCTGTTGGCTGGTG
Organism: Anabaena sp. CCY 9402-a; assembly: GCF_963920945.1. Classification (NCBI taxonomy): domain Bacteria; kingdom Bacillati; phylum Cyanobacteriota; class Cyanophyceae; order Nostocales; family Nostocaceae; genus Anabaena; species Anabaena sp. CCY 9402-a. Next base: position 90,271 of record NZ_CAWUDL010000010.1, on the reverse strand, counting down.
AAAGCCAAAAATACTCGCTTGGTATGTTCAATTGGTAAAGGAAAGCGAGATACCAAGACAGGAACACTGCTACGCTGCACAATTTTGTCAATCACACCACCAAATAAGTTCTCTTGATAAGTCGAGTAACCTTTCCAACCGCAGATAATTACACTCGCTTGCTTTTCTTCAGCAACACGGGCGATACCTTTATCTATAGCTTCATCAATACGACCGATGGGGGTGACATTAGCAACCGCCGCATGGGCAATCATTTCGGCTGTGGATAGTAATTGGTTTTGTCTGGCTTTGGCCTCTGGGGAAATGGGGGCAGTTTCTTCTAATAATATGTGCAGAGGTAACAGAGTGCCATTTGCTGATTTTGCCAGAATAATGGCTAATTTGAGGAGATTATCTTCTGTGCTGGGGTTAGCCACTGGGACTAAAACGCGATCGCCTATACTACTACTGTTTTGCAGTTTTTGGGTACTAGTTGCTTCTGGCTTGAGTTTACGTCCCCACTGATTTGTTACCCAAGGGGAAGCCACGCAGGTAACTAGAATCATGGCAATTGTGCCATTAACTGTCAGTTCGTCAACTAACTCGATATTGTAAGCAACGGTGATGGCTGCCAAAGTTGATGCCGCCTGTGCCACCGACAGCCCAAACATCACCATAGTATTGTTAAAGTCAAAGCCAAATAACCTGCCCACACCCCAGGCAGGAAGGTACTTAGCGACAATTGCCACAGTCACCATCACACCAGATACTACCAGCGATCGCGGTTCTTTAATCAAAATGCCAGGATTAACTAACATCCCTACAGAAATCAAGAAGAACGGGACAAACAAGGTATTCCCGATAAATTGAATCCGATTCATTAACGGGCTAAGTTGGGGAATTAACTGCGTAATAGCTACCCCTGCCAAGAAAGCCCCAATAATCGGCTCAATTTGGACTAATTCTGCCCCGTAGGAAACAACAAACAAAGTAGCCAAAACAAAGGTAAATTCTGCCCCTTCATCATGGCCAAATCTCTGAAAAAACCATTGACCGATCCGAGGTACACCCCATAAAGTCAAAAAGGTGTAGATGATCAAAGCCGGAATCAAAAACAGCCAAAAACTCAGAGTTAAATTACCTTGATGCGCTCTGACTACTACTGCTAATACCAAAAGTGCCAAAATATTGGTAATTAATGTACCGCCAAGAGTAGTAGTCAAAACTTGAGAACGCATAATTCCCAATTTGCTGGCGATAGGTAGTGCGAGTAAGGTATGGGAAGCGAAACAGGAAGCCACCAAAACCGCAGGTAATAAATCGTAGCCAATACCCATCATGGCTGCTGTGCCTAATCCCATCGGCACAAGAAAAGTAGCAACTCCAAAGATAACTGCCTTATCAGCATTGTATTTTAGGTCATCTAAGCTAGTTTCTAAACCTGCCATGAACATGAGAAACAGCAAACCAACCGTACCCAGCAGGACAATTGTTGTATCCCGTGCCAAAAGTCCTAGTCCATTGGGGCCGACTACCACACCCGCCAAAATTAAGCCGACAATCCCAGGTAGCCGGATTTTTTCAAAAAGTAGGGGGGCAATTAGCATAATCCCCAAAATCATCAAAAAGACGGGTACTGGGTCTTTAATCGGTGTTGATAACACTGAAGCTATAGAAGCATGAGTTATACCCTGCCAGAGAATTGATTGCATAGTGGTAGGGAAATTATAGTTAGTTAAACTGACTCACATATTAGTACCATCTTCAACGAGCGATCGCATCACCATTAAAGCCAGCTTTATGGCGATCGCCTCAGCAAATTATGATTAATCAATACCTTTCTAGATATATTGACAATTTTTTAGACAATATTCGTTTTATCAGACGCGATAAATCGTGTCTCCACATGAGTTTTTTTGATCTAACCTAGTATTTTCATAAAAAAATAACCCCTGTTTTAGGGGTTATTAATCAATAAATATCTAATTAACTAAACAACAGCAGATACTTTTTGCTGAAAGAAAGCTGCCAAAACTCTTTCCGCTATTTGACGACTAGTTAATCCTAATTCTGCCTTTGATTCATCTGGTGTAGCGTGTTCGACCAACACATCTGGAATCCCAATGCGTTTCACAGGAACTACCACATCAGCATCTAGCAAGGCTTCTGCTACGGCTGAACCAAAGCCACCCATCACACAGCCTTCCTCAAGAGTAACCACGCGCCCAATCTTCTGAGCCAAAGGTACAATTAATTCTGTATCCAAAGGCTTAACAAATCGGGCATTAATCACAGTCGCTTCAATACCGTGTTCACTGAGGATTTCCGCCGCCTGCATACTAGGGTAAACCATTGTGCCATAGCCGACGATTAACACATCATCACCATTGCGGAGAATTTCACCCTTACCGATTTCCAAAGATTCCCAACCTTCTTCCATCAGAGGCACACCGTGGCCGTTACCTCTGGGGAAACGCATAGCAATAGGGCCACTGGTATGTTCAATACCAGTGACAATCATGCGTTGCAGTTCTGCCTCATCTTTAGGGGCCATCAGCACCATATTAGGAATACAACGCAGATAAGCAATGTCATACATACCTTGGTGGGTAGGGCCATCCGCACCCACAATACCTGCCCTATCTAAGCAAAAGAATACTGGGAGGTTTTGGATACAGACATCATGAATGATTTGGTCATAAGCCCGTTGTAAGAAGGTAGAGTAGATAGCAACCACAGGGCGCATACCTTCACAAGCTAATCCCGCCGCTAGGGTGACAGCGTGTTGTTCTGCAATACCGACATCAATATATTGATTTGGTAATTTGACTTGCAGTTTGTCTAAACCTGTTCCTGTCGCCATCGCCGCCGTAATCCCAATAATTTTGGGATTTTGTTCGGCAAGTTTGACGAGGGTGTGAGAAAAGACTTTGGCATAGGAGGGCGGTTTCGGCTTGTTGGAAGGAATCGCTTTGCCAGTTGTCAAGTTAAAAGGGGTTTGGGCGTGATAACCTACTTGGTCTTTTTCCGCGATTTCATAACCTTTACCCTTGACTGTTGACACATGGACTAAAACTGGCCCAGCAATTTGATGTGCTTGTTGGAAGGTGGCAATTAATTCTTCCAAATTATGCCCATCTACTGGCCCCATGTAGGTAAAGCCCAGTTCTTCAAAAACTGCCCCTACTTTGGGAACAGCCAAACGCTTCATCCCTTCCTTGATGCGTCCTAGTTCGGGAGATAAGGATTCACCCACAAAAGGAATGTGTTTGAATTGTTCCTCAAAATTATCTTTGATGAACTGCACCGGGGGACTGAGACGCATTTTATTCAGGTAGCGAGGAATTGCCCCCACGTTGGGAGAGATAGACATCTCATTGTCGTTGAGAACCACCAGCAGGTTAGTTTTGGGCAAGTGTCCGGCGTGGTTGATGGCTTCTAAAGCCATACCGCCAGTTAAAGCACCATCACCAATCACCGCCGCAACTTTAAATTTTTCCCCACTCAAATCTCGTGCTAAAGCCATGCCCAAGGCAGATGAGATACTAGTAGAAGCATGACCCGCGCCAAAGTGGTCAAATTGATTTTCACTACGTTTGAGATAACCGGCAATTCCGTCTTTTTGTCTGAGGGTATGGAAGTTACTGTAACGTCCTGTGATGAGTTTGTGGGGATAAGCTTGGTGTCCTACATCCCAAGTTACTTTATCCCGATCTAAGTCTAAAGTCTGGTAAAGCCCTAGTGTTAACTCTACAACACCCAAACCAGGCCCTAGATGCCCACCGTATTCTGCTACTGTTTGCAGGTGTTTATCGCGAATTTGGCGGGCAATCTGTTGCAGTTGCCGGATAGATAAACCGTGCAACTGATTGGGATGGGTGATTTCGCTCAAGTGCATATTATAGTGTTTTCCTCTTTAATCTCTAACTTTCGGTATTTTGATTTTCCCACGGTCGGGTTGCCGATAGAATTAGACTGGTACTAAGTAGCAGTCTAAAATGTATTCTTCTGTAACGGGGAATTAGACACAATACCTTCAGCATTTTTTCTTAGTATTTATGCTGAAAGCTCATACCGCGAAATTACTTTAAAGTATGTATTCAGTTACATTCGAGGACAGTAACAAAATAGACAGTTATTAGGAAAACATCAAGAAAAAGCCCACATTATGGGTGTGTCATTTTTGTGACTTTTGCTTTTTTATTTTTGCTTTTAAGAACTAGAAAGATGGTGGAGTGTTGGTAACACTGGGAACTTCTGGCGTTTCCGGTTGCTTTTGCTGTCTTTGCAAATATTTACTCAAAAGATAGGCCATATCCCCACGATTCATCGGTCTTAAGGGGGATATATTATTTTGAGCATCAGTGTTAATGAATCCTTCTGTGACTACTGTAGCGATCGCTTTTCTCGCCCAACTAGGTATAGATGCCGCATCTGGGTATGGGGCAAGAATTTCGTTCACAGAATCATCCCCAAACTGAAACACCCCATAAGCTTGGGCGAATATAGCCAACCCTTCCGCCCTCGTCACTCTTTGATTCGGGAAAAACAAATTCCCCCGATAACCTTTCATCACATCTGTTTTTAGCACTGTCTGAATATCTCGATATGCCCAGTGAGAAGAGGGAACATCCGATACAGGTATTGATTTTTCTTGTTTAGCTGCTTCTTGTCTATCTAACTTAAATGCTTTGACTAAAATCGTCGCTAATTCTGCACGACTCACCAACCGTTCTGGATAGAAGTTACCATCAGATGAATTAGTCATCAACTTGGCAGCAACTACCTCTTGAATTGCTTCTGATGTAACTCCCACAGTAGTTTCAGTCACTTGCGCTTGCACAATTACTGGGAAGCTTTGGAGTAGTAGCACTAAAGAAAATGTACTTAACCAAGGACGCATAGTTCTTACCACCGTAAATCTGCTTCTTTGTATAGACAACAACTGACGCATCGCGCACTGATTATGTTGACACATTTTTACTGGGTAAGGTTGCCGAATTTGTGGATTGGGGACTGGGGACAAATTCTACCTTGTCTACCCTTTTTCTTTTTAGTCTCTAGCCTCTAAATTTTGAGAATTGTGCCTGAGTGAATTTTGAAGTGTCAAGGATTGTAGTATAGTCGGCCGTGATAAAGCCTTCTATTTAGTCGAAATTTCAGGAGTTTTGGGAATGACAGGAACAACAGACCCCGTTACTTTAATGAAGCAAGAAGTCGGCAAAGCGGCGGCGGCTTTGGTGAAGTCTGGTTCAATTGTGGGATTGGGTACAGGTTCAACTACAGCTTATACGATTCAATATTTAGGCGATCGCCTCAAGTCTGGTGAACTGACAGATATTGTCGGTATCCCTACCTCATTTCAGTCTGAGGTATTGGCGAAAAAATACGGTGTTCCTCTCACAACGCTGGACGCTGTTGACCACATTGATATTGCCATTGATGGGGCTGATGAAGTTGACCCCAAAAAAAACTTGATTAAAGGTGGTGGCGCAGCTCATACCCGTGAGAAAGTAGTTGATTATTTGGCCAGTCAATTTATTGTTGTGGTAGACAGTGGCAAGTTAGTAGACCGTTTGGGTTCAGTGTTTGCTGTACCAGTGGAAGTTATCCCAATGGCAATTACCCCGGTTACTAACGCTATTAAGCAACTCGGCGGTAAACCAGAACTGCGTATGGGTGTGAAAAAAGCCGGGCCAGTCATCACCGACCAAGGTAACTTTGTCTTAGATGTCCGATTTGACTCTATTGATGACCCAGTTAATCTAGAAAAAGTCCTGAATAACATCCCAGGAGTCCTAGAGAATGGGATTTTTGTCAACTGTGCCGATGTAGTTCTAGTTGGCGAAGTTATAGATGGTAAGCCAGTGGTGAGACAACTTTAGGCTAGGAGGTAGGAAGAGATAGGGGAGACAGGGGAGAAGTTTTCCCTAATCCCCAATCCCCAATCCCCAGTCCCTATTCCCTATTTTTACCCTGTGCTTGCAAACTCTTCTGCAAGCCAAACAAAGAACGTCCATTATGGGGATATTTTTGTAAATCGGCTCGAAAGACTGGCTCTGCTGCGGCATAATCACCTTTAGCTAACAGTACACCACCCAAGGCTTCCCGTGTGGGGAAGTACCAGTCTGGGGGTTCTACGTAATCTAGGTTATCTTCTGCTACTACGGCTTGTTGTAGTTTGGCGATCGCAGCATTATATTCACGCTGAGATTCGGCAATCTTGGCATCTAAAAATTTTTGGGCAATGTCTAAAATACGACTGGCAGGTGTAAATCCAATAGTCGCCTCAGATGGCATAATCTGTGTTGTAGCTAGTAAAGCACGGCTTTCATTTGCTGCATCTTCAGGTTTATTTTGGGCTGCGTATGCCAAACCGCGTGTAAAATGCCAAAGTGCATTAGTAGTTGGTAGTGTCGCATCAGGTGCAGGAGTCTGTAATATCTCATCCCAATCGCCAAATCGGGCTTGCATCAATAATTTATTCCCTAGGAATCCCTCTAACATGGGCAGATGAGGGTCTATAGAACTAGCATGAGCAACTAATTTATCAGCAGCTTCCAGGGCATCTTTATGTTTGCCTGCCATACTACTAGCTACCATGAGGAAATGCAGATTGTGGGTCAGATATAACTGCGGATAAATACCCTGGACTTGATTGTGACAGATGTAAGGCTCATCTTGCGCGATCGCCTGCTGATTCACTCGCATTGCTCCCGCATAATCACCAACGCGAAAATAAATATGGCCAGGCATATGTATCAAGTGTCCAGCCGCAGGTACTAAGGTTTCTAATCGCTTGGCACTCTCAAGGGCGCGTTCTGGATGTAATGACGCTTCTACTGCATGGATATAGTAGTGATTTGCGCCTGGATGATTGGAATTTCTTTGTAGAACATATTCTAAAACAACCACAATTTTGTTTGTCCCTGGTTGTGGTTGACCATCATGTGTCCACAATTGCCAAGGATGCAAATCCATCAGGCTTTCAGCATATAAAGTTGCTGCATCTAAGTCATCAGGATAGCGTTGAAATAGACTTGCCATTGCTTTGGCATAATCTACATCTAATTGATGTAAATCTGCATGGGAATTTGGGGAATAACGTTTTGCTAAAGCCTGAATATAGTCTCTTTCGGGAATTGATGCTTGCACAGCCAATTCTAAAGCTGTTTGTATGGCTTGATAAGCAGCTTGTTCTTTTTCACTGGTGACTACTGAATTAATATTAGGGCCGAGAGCAAGAGCAATTCCCCAATATGCCATTGCCATTTGCGGGTCGAGTTCAGCAGCGTGTTGAAAAGAGCGCACCGCTTCATCATGATTAAAACCGTAAATCAGATTTAAACCTTGGTCAAAAAACTTTTGAGCTTGGGGATTTTGGGTGGAAACTGGATGACGGTATGTTCCCAGACCTGGAATTAAAGTATCGGGCTGTTTGGTTTGAGCGATGAACTGTGTTTCCTCGGAGGCGTTGGCGCAGCCTCTCGTAGAGATGGCGGAACGCCCACCGGAGCAGGGCGAACGCCCACCGGAGGTGATCGCAGAATTGGGAAAGACTAAAGATAGTACAAGTACCCAAATTATAAATAAGCACTTCATACTCAAGTTACCTGTTTTAAAGCTTTTTGTTATCAGCTATCTAAATTACAGCCTCTTGAGTAAGTTATACGCATCTTTCCAATTGCTTAAGATGGTAGCAATCAAAATTTGAATAATAAATTCTTAACATTTCTTGACGATTAACTCAAATTTATTTCTAAGTAACTTGTTTACTAAAAGTGTATTGAATCCGGATAATAAATACTAATCAACTTATAGAGCCATATTATAAATATATTATTTTTTGATACTTGTTTATCAGTATTTTTCCAAAAAATAGAATATAGTTATTATACAAAACAAATGTACTTAACTATTCAGTAAGTATTTTCTGTGCTGATAAAAGGTGATTTTAATGGTGAAGGAAGAACTGCCAGATCATAGCATTGATGAAATTAGCTCAGGGTCAAAACACCTGGAAACAATAATCAAATTAGGAGATAGCAATTCAGTGACACTTGGTTTTTTACCTGATGGTGCTTTCCGAAGACTTGCTGATGAAGGTCGTATTCTTGGTTTTATCATTAAAGAGGTAGGTTGTGTGGGATATCTTCTTTACGACACCAATCGTTCTAGGGTAAAACTTACGCATCTTTGTGTAGATAAGCAATGGCAAGGGAGAGGAATTGCAAAGTTACTTATTAAAAAATTAAAAGCAAGAACTAGTCACTTGTACGGGATTATTTTGTCTTGCCGTCGAGACTATGGTCTAGATGGAATGTGGGCTTCACTTGGGTTTACTTCTGTACATGAAAGACCAGGAAGAAGTAAAGATAGAAGTATATTAACAGAATGGTGGTTAAATTATGGTCATCCTGATTTACTCACTACCCTCGCTCAACAAAAAATTGACTCTAGAATATTTATAGCTATAGATGCGAATATTTTTTATGATTTAACAGATCATGAAACATTTGATGAAGACAGCAAAGAATCTAAAGTTTTGATGTCTGATTGGTTAAAAACAGAAATTGAATTATGTTTAACTGATGAAATAAGAAATGAGATAAATAGAAATCAGGACGAAATCAAAAGAAAAAAATTACGCACAATAACCAACAGTTTTACCTTCCTTCCTTGCACTCAAGAGGATTTTGATCAAGCGTGTCGAGCTATACGCAGCTTTTTTCCAGAAAACATGAGTGATAGTGATGCTTCAGACCTTCGTCAAATTGCAAGAGTGATTGCTTCCAGTATTAAGATCCCCTTCTTCATCACAAGAGATAAGAGATTGCTAAATATTGAAGAAGAAATATACAAGGAGTATAATCTGCTTATTATTCATCCCATCGATTTTATTATCAGATTAGATGAACTGCGTCGAGAGACAGAATATCAACCTGTAAGATTAGCTGGTACTAATATAGAAAAAAAGCGTATTCAAAGTGGAGAAGTAGATTTAATAATTGATTTATTTTTGAATTATGCTCAAGGTGAAAGAAAAGTTGAATTTAGAAAAACTATTAGAAGTTTTCTTTCATATCCAGAGCAATTTGAATGTTTTATGATTATTCGTCAAGAAGAGCCAATCATTCTCATCATTTACGATAAGTCAGATAGTGAAGAGTTAAAAATACCTATTTTGCGTGTTAGAGACACAAAGTTAACTTCCACTCTCTTACGCCATTGTATATTTCAGTCTTTTTTTAGCGCAGCTTGTGAAAAAAGACAATTTACTAGAATTACTGAAATATACTTAGATGAGCAAGTTACTATAGCACTTCAAGAAGATAGTTTTATCAAAACTCAAGATGGATGGTTAAGAGCTAACTTAGCTATAGTAGATGATTCCAATTCCATCGCTTCATATCTTGCAAATATATGTAATAAATCAACCAAAAGCTATGAACAATATATTTCGTTTGTAGATGTTTTAAAGAATAAATCTCTACTTAGCAACTCTGATTTGATGTCAGATATTGAACGTATCCTATACCCGGCTAAAATTACTGATGCGGAAATTCCTACTTTTATTGTTCCTATTAAAGCTTGGTGGGCTAAAGATTTATTCGATCAAGAATTAGCAGCAGATGTTTTATGGGGAGCTAAAGAAGACCTTGCTTTAAAACGAGAAGTGGTTTACTATTGCTCGAAACGTTCAATGAAAGCCCCTGGGAGAATTTTATGGTATGTCAGTAAAGCCGGTAGTGAAAGTCAGAATTTGCATAAACTTGGGGCTATTCGAGCTTGCTCTATACTAGATGAAATAATAATTGGTAAAGCAAAAGATTTATATAAAAAATTCAGAAGATATGGAATTTATACATTTGATGATATTCGACAAGCTACTCAAAATAATTTAGATAAAAATATCATGGCTATCAAGTTCAGTCACACAGAGTCATTTAAAAATATTATCAAATTACATGAAATTGAGAGTATATTAAAACGGAAAATATCAGTTCAAACTTCTTCAAAAATAAAACCAGAAGAATTTATATTATTATATAATAAGGGAAGTTTATTCACTATGAGTCAATGAATTTGATGTCTCCAAATATACTTTTATTATCCATACACCAAAAATACGCCAACATGATTTTTGATGGTGATAAACAAGTTGAATTGCGTCGTGTCAGACCTCGCCATCTCAAAGAAGGAGATTTAATTCTCGTTTATGTCACATCACCAGAGCAAGCATTAGTTGGGGTACTTGAAGTAGAAAAAGTTATTGAAAAATCCCCTCTAGACCTTTGGAATATTGTTGGAGATAAAGCTGGAATTACTTACGATTGCTTCCAGCAATACTACAGAAAATGTTCGATTGGTTATGCCATTTACTTTAAAAGTAAGTTTAGTTTTGATTCTCCAATTAAACTAGAACGCTTAAGAGAAGAATGGTCTGACTTTCGACCACCACAATGCTATCATTACTTAAAAGATAGGGAAATCAATTTTGTCCAATCTATAGTAAAACAAGATATTTTAAGTTTCTCAACAAATCCCAAAGTTTACCAAACTGAACTATTAGCTCAAAATTAACTCCTTGAAAATTTACTTATGTATAAATTAAAAATTTTAAGTTCTTTATTTTATATTTATTTATGAATTTATCTTACTTAATAATTTCTGTCCTCCCTTCAACCCAATTTTGTATTTTCAGAAAGTTAGTATGGAAATGGAGGTAAGGGAGAGGTTTCTGAGGCTAGTTCCCAGTCCTCAATCCCCAGTCCCCAATTAAGCTGCTTCTCTAAGTTGAGTTGGGACATTAACCTCAGACAATGAGAGTGATAGTTGTTCTATTTGAGGTGTGGCGGCTTGTTCTAACACTTGTACTTCTATATTCACACTGACCAAATAACTGCCGGTATCAGCACCAACTGCTTCAGCAATTAATTTGGCAATATCTGGACGCTTTGCAGTCAGGGGATCTCTTAAGATGCACCGATCCCATTCGTGTTTAGCTGTGGGGTTGAGATTGAGAATGTAATGCTTCATCATAGGACTAAACCCTTGAATCCCTCTTCCAGAAGACCGTGACATGGTTGTTCTACTGTTGTTCTACTAGGCTTTTTGAGTGCTGTACCCATTATAGTACATTTGTACTAAATTGAGAAGATGCAAGCCAAAAATCATCTTTTGGTAGAGCAAGTTAAACTATTGTGATGTATTCTTAGAGACTAGTTCCCATGAAACGAGCCTTATTAGTTATTGATGTCCAAAACGAATATTTCACATTTAGTCGATGAGATTCAAGGTACATATAAAGGAATGATGATTGCAATTCCGGCTTCAGAGTGGGAAATATTCAAAACTGTTTCAATAGTCAGAATCACACAATTTTTACAACAATTTGCAACGAGTGTTTATCTCAAAGAGTTTTTCAAAGCGACTAGAGGAAGAAAGAAACCGAAATTACCAGTAATTTATGATAGTAAACAGGGACATATTTCAACTAATCGGCTCTTAGAACAGTACAATCATTCATAAAAAAAGCAGTGAATCACGACCACATAACTGATTAAATAACTGGATTACCTGATGTAAAAAAGGGTACACCTAGAGAAATTGTATTATTTATTTTTTGTAAAAATCATGATTTTAACTTCCTCAATCTCTTAATCTATGATTGCATTACTGAACTTGAAGAAATTCATGTATTAATTTATCTAATTCAATAGTTTGAATGGTTGTGATTGCTAAAAATACCTTTTTTCTAGCAATTCACAACTTGAATTATCCAAAAGAGGATATAGTTAATTTGTTCGCGTTGAAAGAACTGGGGTTAGGGGGTTATGTTTCGCGTTAGCTTTTCTACATAACGTGAAAAGTCAGATAAGTCTACAGGTAGAATATTTTCCGTGGGAGTTTAAATCCCCGACTGAAAATTTTTGATTTTTGAATTGTTAATGGCGTTCTTGGTAATCTTCGGCAGAGGTAGGCTCTAATTCCCAACGTGCATCGTCGCGGTGTTCTAAGATGTCTTGGGTGTGAAGTAACTCGTTATCATTCATTTCTAAGCCTACTGCTGCTTCTATCTCTTCTGTGACATTTTGGTCGGGAGTGGGTGAAGTACCACCAACAGCTTCATCTCCTACTGAGTCTGCATCTTGCCAATACGCATCAACATCGCCACCAGTCAGTTCGGGACTGGTTTGGGTGTACTCATGCCTTTTTTCCTGGAGGGTACGCCCACCAATATTGTATCCTGGTATGTCTTTTACACCAGTGCCATAGGATTCGGTGATTTCCTGTGGTAAGTCTTCTGATTTAATTTCTGGATGATTATTTTCTGTCATAAAACTAGCCCTTTCTATATCTTTACAATAACTATTTTTAGTTGATTAGTTGTACTTCATAAGATGTACAACTTGAGAGATAAAGCAATCTATTTCCTAAGAACGAAGTAAATCTAGATATTACAACTTAGTCTTAAAGGTATGAAATCTAAGGTCAAGCCACTTGTAGTTGAATCTGGTAGTTATGAGCTAGGAGTTCTCAACCCAAGTCGAAGTTAGATAAAAAACTTCCTACTCATAGCTATTTTTTTGTGGGTTTTAAATATTAAAATTAATCATTGAAATTAGATTTTTATTTTTATTTATTGCTGGAAAATATCTGAGATCACAAAAAGCTGAATTGTGTTCAAGGGAGGGCAAAATGGAATACAACGAGTTTATTACCCACGTACAAAGCTTGGCTCAATCAAACTCTCGTGAAGAGGCAGAACGTGCTACTCGTGCCACGCTAGAAACTATTAAAGAACGCATTTCTGGAGATGAAGCTCTAAATTTATCTACTCAATTGCCACAGGAACTTGGTGATTGTTTGAAAGGTAGAGAGGGACAACCAGATGAGAACTTTAATTTACAAGATTTTATTGTGCGTGCCAGTCAGAAAGAAAATCTAGAACCTACAACAACAGCTATTCATGTTCGTGCTGTTTTTGCCATACTACAAAATGCTGTCACACCAGCAGAGTTTGCTAAACTACACCGTCATTTTTCTCACGATTACGAAGAAATGTTTGCTACACCACCAACTAGCGAAGTAACAGCTTAAACAATTCAAAATTATTAGATAGGAAAAAATATGACCAACCATAATAATCACTCTGGGAAGAAAAGAGTAGCTATTCTGATTGAACAAGCAGTAGAGGATGTAGAATTTATTATTCCTTGCAATGGTCTAAAACAAGCAGGGTTTGAGGTAGTTGTCCTTGGTTCACGGATGAATGAAAAATACAAAGGCAAACGAGGTAAACTTTCTATACAAGCTGATGCTACCACTACAGAGGCGATCGCATCTGAATTTGATGCTGTAATCATTCCTGGTGGGATGGCCCCTGATAAAATGCGCCGCAACCCTAATACTGTCCGCTTTGTGCAAGAGGCGATGCAGCAAGGAAAATTGGTAGCGGCGGTTTGTCACGGGCCACAGCTTTTAATTGAGGGTGATTTGCTCAAGGGTAAGCGAGTTACTGGTTTTAGTGCTATCCGCAAAGATATGATTAATGCGGGTGCAAACTATCAAGATGAGCCATTGGAAGTTGATGGAAACTTGATTACATCCCGCGAACCTGGAGATTTACCAATTTTCACGACGGCGATTTTAAGCCGTTTGGGTTATGGTGGTAAAGATGCTGCATTACCAGATGAGAAAGACACGAGTGCAGAATGGTGGAAACTGGCTGATGCTTGGGGTGGATCAACCAAAGGTGATATTGTTCGCGGGTTGAATACAGCTTTGGGTGGAGAACGTTATTCACTAGAAGCACTGGAGAGTTATGTAGAAAAAGAATCGGATACACAAGCTAAGGCGTTGTTTCAAGAAATGATTGTCAATAAACAACGCCATATTGAAAGACTAGAAGCATATCTGCACAAGCTCGGTGAAAAACCTTCTTTTGGCGCAAATATTGCCAATCAATATGCCAAGGTGAAAGCAACTTTTACAGGTAGCGATGACATCTACCAGATACGCTGCGCCTTGGGTGATTTGCAAACAGGGATTGGTGATATTGGTAACTTGTGTGCAATGTATACTGATCCAGTTGCAACGGCTATTTTTAAAGGAATTTACCAAGACTTAGTGCAGTCTGAACAGCGATTAGTAGAGTTATATCGGACACGGAGGGTTGCTGAAGTTCAGCCTCCTAAGCCGACGACAGGGGCGGCTGTCTCGATGTGAGGGAATAGGTAGCAAAATTGGGTGTTGCTGAATTTGGGTATGAATTTACTCACGCAGAGGCGCAAAGACGCAGAGAGTGAGAGTTCGAGATGTCAAATTTTGCAAATTCATACTTGAGTTATGCAACGCCCAAAATCGACTACTCCCTTCACCTTTTTGAATTTGGAGATAAAAGAGTGACTGTAACATCAGGGGATAAACAGGCTAAAGCTAGTGATATGGAGCGTTGGGCATCCCTCATTGGTGGTGGTGCGTTAGTTTTAATGGGTTTAAGACAAACTTCTTTGCGGGGAGTATTGACGGCTTTAGCTGGTGGTGGCTTGATTTATCAAGGTGCAACTAAACAAAGTACCATTCAGCAAGCCCAAGAAGCAATCGGGTTGAATAAACCTATTAAAGTTGAAAAGACGGTGACAATCAATAAACCAGCAGAGGAACTGTACCATTATTGGCACAACTTTGAGAATCTGCCCAGATTCATGAAGCATCTCAAATCTGTCAAAGTTTACAACGAAAAGCCAGGGGCTAGGCGATCGCACTGGATAGCCAATGCACCTCTCGGTAACAGCGTCGAATGGGATGCAGATATCTTAGAAGACCGAGAAAATGAGTTGATTACGTGGGCTTCTGTGGAAGGAGCAGACATTGAAAACTCTGGTTTTGTGCGTTTTCAACCAGCACCAGCGAATCGCGGTACAGAAGTCAAAGTAGTTTTAGAATACAATCCCCCAGGCGGTACACTAGCGGCGATTTTCGCCAAACTCTTCGGTGAAGAACCAGAACAGCAAATAGGTGATGAACTACGCCGCTTCAAAATGCTAATGGAAACTGGAGAAATCGCCACCACGGAAGGACAGCCTTCTGGGAAGAAGTAGGGAACTAGGAATTTTAGATTTTAGATTGATACCTAATTCAAGATCCAAAGTTGATTTGCCCAATATCTAGCAATTTACACATAATACAAGTGAGGAATGTTATGAATCGCGTAATTTCTTGGGTACAAAATTTTCTTCTGCGTCAAGTTCTAGTTATTTGTTTGATAGGATCTACCTTTTTCGTAGGTCAGTCTTTTATATATACCAATGCAATGATTGCCCAGGCAGATGTTAAAACTCCAGAGGGTATTTATTACAAAGGTACACCCGATAATGAAGGAATTAGAAATGATACTCAAGTGAGAAATGCTCAAGAAAAACTCAAAGGAACTGTTGACAATGTTCGGGAAAAACTCAATTTAGATGAAGAAACTCCTAGAGCTACAAAAGAGTTTCAAGATACTGTTAAAAGAAAAGTAGGCGAAGCCGTTGAGCCAATTACTGGTGAGGAACGTGGTTATTACCAAAGACCGGAGTCTCAACGATAATATGACCAGGACTTACGCAAGTGTCACAATTGATGGTTGGTGCCTGACGCTATAAGTCTCATTACTACGTTCAAATACTTTCGCAGCGTCACACACCCTACTTAGGGCAACCGCATCATGTCAATAAGCACAGTCTATTCTCAATAGAGTTAAAAGTAATGTCATTAACTCCTGCTTATTGCGAAGGTTTTAGGCGATCACTTTGAGGCTTAAAAAATAATCAAACGCAAAATCCTGATTTTTTCGTTGGTTCTTAACCTTCGTTGTGATCAAGAGTAATTTAGATGCGTTTGCCCTGACACCCTACTAGTCTATCAAGTTAGTTTTGACAGTTCGTAGTATTCGCGTAGCGTCTCGTAGAGAGAACTTTAGTCCTGATTTTTCTAAGGACTAAAGTCCTTACTACAAACTTGTTTATCCCTCAATTCAAATTTGATGACTTACTACATCTATTGAGTAAGTTATTCTCGGTACAAGCCCCTATTCCTAAGTTTTGAATTTTAAATTTTGAATTTTGAATTGGAGCGCAGCGACTTGACTAAGGACTAATAACTATGAAAGCAGTTTGTTGGCATGGAACAAACGATGTAAGAGTAGAAACAGTTCCTGATCCTAAAATTATTAATCCTCGTGATGCCATTATTAAAATTACTTCTACAGCCATTTGTGGCTCAGATTTACATTTATATAACGGCTATATTCCCTCAATGCAAGAGGGTGATATTCTCGGTCATGAATTCATGGGAGAAGTAGTTGAACTAGGAAGCGCAGTCAAAAATGTGCAAGTAGGTGATCGCGTCGTAGTTCCCTTCACTATTTCTTGCGGTTCTTGCTTCTTCTGTCAACGGCAATTATGGTCTTTGTGCGATAATTCTAACCCTAATGCCTGGATGGTAGAACTGCAAATGGGTTATTCTCCCTCCGGTCTATTTGGCTACTCTCATTTATTTGGTGGTTATGCTGGGGGTCAGGCAGAATACGTCCGTGTACCTTTTGCTGACGTAGGCTTGTTCAAAGTCCCCGAAAATTTAACGGATGAGCAAGTCTTATTTTTGACAGATATTTTCCCAACAGGCTACATGGCAGCTGAGAACTGCGACATCGAACCCGGCGATACTGTCGCCGTTTGGGGTTGCGGCCCAGTCGGACAATTTGCCATCAGAAGTGCATATATGTTGGGTGCAGAAAGAGTAATCGCCTTTGATCGCGTTCCCGAACGCCTGCAAATGGCTAAAGAACAAGGTAAAGCCGAAGTTCTCAACTACGAAGAAGTCGATGTTGGGGAAGCACTCAAAGAAATGACTGGTGGACGCGGCCCTGATGCTTGCATTGACGCAGTAGGAATGGAAGCCCACGGTACGGATATGATGGCTTTCTACGACCAAGTTAAACAAGCTGTGCGCCTAGAAACCGACCGTCCAACGGCTTTACGCCAGGTAATTGTGGCTTGTAGAAAAGCTGGTCACGTATCAATTCCTGGTGTCTATGGTGGTTTCTTGGACAAAGTACCAATGGGTGCAGCTATGAACAAAGGTTTAACCTTCAAAATGGGACAAACCCACGTCCATAAATATTTAAAACCTTTACTAGAACGCATCCAAAACGGTGAAATTGATCCTTCATTTGTGATTACCCACACGCTACCTCTAGAACAAGCACCCCACGGCTATGAAATTTTTAAACACAAACAAGATAACTGCATCAAAGTCGTACTGAAACCTTAAGGTGATGAAATTATGAGTGATACCAGCGTAAAAAAAATTGACTCTACCCATTCTCCCAAAGGTAAACTCGGTCAGAAATATTTAGCATCCGGTAAATCTGTTTCTATGCGTCTTTGGGAAAACGAACAACCAGAAGAAGATAAACACCCAACAAGTCGTGAATATGAAACGGTTGGTTATGTAATTAATGGTCGTGCAGAACTACATATTGAAGGACAAATGATATTACTAGAACCGGGAAGTTCTTGGGTAGTACCGAAAGGGGCAACCCATCACTACAAAGTTCTAGAGCCATTTACTGCTGTAGAAGCAACTAGCCCCCCTGCCCAAATTCACGGACGTGATGAAAATTAATCAGGATATTAACTATAAATAAACACAGATATAATATCTGTGTTTATTTATTTAAAAAACTCCAAACACCGATTTTTTTCACTTCTCTGCTCCTCTGCGTGAAACAAATAAATACGTATATCTAGGGAATTAAATATATAAAAAAATCTGCTAATTTTTATATAACTATTGATTGATGTAGATAAAAAAAATACTTAGTTTCCTAGAAGAAATAAGCCATAAAAATCAGACATTTGTGAGCTTGTTTTTGTCACTTATTTAGAAACCCAGATGTTTTATCACTCCAAAAAACTGCAATATTTCAAGCCCCCAGAAAAGCCAGATCCCGTCTATGCGATGAAAATTCAAGAACTCATCGGTGGGACATTTGGGGAAATGACCGTCATGATGCAGTACCTATTTCAAGGCTGGAACTGTCGCGGCCCTGCTAAATATCGAGATATGTTGCTAGATGTTGGTACTGAAGAAATTGGTCACATTGAGATGTTGGCTACAACCATCGCCCATCTTTTAGATAAAGCACCCTTGAAAGTGCAAGAAGAGGGGGTAAAAGATGCGGTAGTGGGTGCTGTGATGGGTGGTACTAACCCACGGGAAGTCATCATGAACGCAGCCATGAATCCCCAACACGCTATTGTTTCTGGTTTGGGTGCAACCCCAACTGACAGCGTTGGCTACCCTTGGAATGGTCGCTTCATTGTTGCTAGTGGTAATCTCTTAGCTGATTTTCGCTCTAATCTTCATGCGGAGAGTCAGGGACGCTTACAAGCGGTACGGTTGTACGAAATGACGAATGATCCAGGGGTGAAAGATACCCTGAGTTTTATGATTGCTCGCGATACTATGCACCAAAACCTCTGGTTAGCCGCGATTGAGGATTTAGAACAATCTGGACTAGAAACAACTCCCGTTCCTAGTTCCTTCCCCTTGGAATTAGAAAAACGCGAATTTGCGTATCAGTTCTGGAATCATTCTGAAGGTAATGAAAGTGCTGAAGGTCGTTGGGCGAAAGGCCGTTCAATGGATGGTAAAGGCGAATTTGAGTATGTTGCTAATCCTCAACCTTTAGGGCCAGAACCACAGCCGCCACAACCAGAAGCGCAGCTTCATGATACACCCCAAAATACACAAGCTCAACAGGGTAATGGTTCTAGCTCACCTCCTGTAGTTCAGCGTATTGGCTAGTACCGCCGTGAAGTCAAAGGCCAAAAAATAATTTTTTGTCTCCCCCTGCTTCCCCTGCTCCCCCTGCTCCCCCTGCTCCCCTACTATTTAGCGGTGGGAGCTATGACCCCTCACCCCAGTATTGAGTTGTTCAACGTAGAATAAAGAAAACGACCACAGTGATAACCGTGATCGTAGACGAATTAACTATACAAGCTAGATTGTACTACGAATAAACGTCTATTACTCTATCCCCCAAAAGGGGGTTTTTTTAGCCGCTCTCATAGGATATGAGATTCCCCTGTCAACAAGAGGAAAAGGGGCAAGGGGGTAGGGTGACAAGGGGAAGACTGGGACGGAGCTTGGACTCCGCCCCGTATAAGTGTCCTAGAAGGACGGGGCTTATACCCATGTTTTGCTCCGCTCCACAGCAAGGGGGAAGGGCTTGCTCTCCCTGCTCCCTTCCCCCCTGCTTCTTCGATGACAAAGTTAACCTCAGACTCCTTTAAATCCGGCATGATTTTCTAGCTCTTGTTCTGTGGCTGTGGAAATTTGTCTATCAACCATCACACGCCCAGAATTTTGACGACGCAGGCCAACTTGACTGAGGAATATACCGAATAGTATTAAACTACCACCAACATAATGAGCTAATGTAGGGGCTTCACCGAGAATTAAATAAGCTGCCAAGATACCTGCAATGGGAGTGAAAGAACTGGCTAATGAAGCTGTAGATACAGTCGTAACTCTCAAACCTTTAGTCCAAAATGATTGACCTAAAACGACAATTAGTCCACCATAAATAAACATCCATTGCCATAAAAAAGGTGATAGCACATCCATAAAATGCTCACTACCATAAAGCACTATAGCAAAGATGAAAAATACGATAGTGCCTAAGGCAGTACGAAAGATACTATAAATCCCCAAGGGAATATGAGCAAGTTGTTGTTTACTAATAATAGTAGCAAAGGCTAAAAATATTGCTCCTGTGGCTGCTAAAAATTCCCCCACACCAATATTCAAACCTCCCATATTCATCATGACGTTACCCGTTTGAGGCTGAAGAATCACAGTTAAAATCACCCCAATAAAAGCTGCGATCGCGCCGACAATTTCCCAAATATTTACCCGTTCTTTCAACAGTAAAATAGATAACGCTAAACTCAAAGGAAGTTCTATCCGTCCTACCAAAATTACATTGTTAACATTAGTTAACGCCAGGGATTGAAAAATTAAGGCAGGGGCTAAAGCTCCTGATAAAATGGCAACAATTGTCAGGTGAAACCATTCTTTTTGAGTAAGTCTCTGCAAAGCTGTTTTATTCCACTGTCGCCCATAAATGAAGATCATCAATGTTAAGGCGCAGAGATTTCCGACAAATAAAACGTTACACAAGGAAATTGGGTTACGACCACCTAAGAAGTTCTCTGCACCAATTTCGGTCAATTTGCGAGTAATTGCACTTGATGCGCCAAAAATTAGAACTGCAAACCATAGATAAATTTGACCAGGAATTTGATTTATGAAACTATTTTTTCTTCTCGGTTTGGTCACAGTTATACTACTCCCACTAAATACCATTAACTATTTTCAGCTTTTATGATGCACTTAAAACCATATTTTTATGAGAAAAAGCTGAGTAACGACTGAATTTTATGGAGAAGTAAATTCAGGTAATTTCTAGTTGGCGTTCAGGTGGACTTCAGTAGTTGGTGAGATGCTGTAATCGCTGAGATCGACAAAAACTGGAGTTACAAATGAAACTTGCACCATCTTTACTAACAAGTGTGGCTTTAGCTGGTATGTTAACAGTCTTTGATATTCCACTACAAGCTATTAACCCTACTTGGGTTCAAGCATCAGCTGCGGAAATGAAAGATGCTACAGGTTTGACTGCACAGCAAAAAATTGACTTACTTATGAAGAATAAGGGTCAATTTGGTAGTGGTGATCAGTTGCGTCGCTTTTTCTTTGGTGACTTAGAACCAATCGGAGTTCAACCTGGTGGCGCAGGTATGGTAGTTAATCTTTACAATAAGGCTAATAATGTCACTATCTCTTATTGTGCAACTTATGATGTAGTGGTGGCGGTCAAAAAGGGTAAAATCAAGGCTTTTGCACCGGAAGAAGTTAAGTAATTATCAATACGGTTTAGAACAGATAATTCCCCAACATAAAAATTCGTAGAGACTTAGCATTGCTACATCTCTACGAATTTTGCGCTAGATATCTATAGCATTAATTATGCCTAACGGTTGACGGTACTCATGTCGCTGTAGCGATCGCCTGCTGCTACATTTTTCGGTGCTACCTCATCGATATGAGCCAGTTCTTCTGGAGTCAATGTGATATTGACTGCGGCAACATTTTCTTCTAGGTAAGTGCGACGCTTAGTTCCAGGGATGGGTACGATATCATCTCCCTGAGCCAGTAACCAAGCCAGAGCTAATTGTCCTGGTGTCACACCCTTGGAGTGAGAGATTTCTTTGACGCGATCGACTAACTGAAGATTTTTGTCAAAATTCTCACCTTGGAATCTAGGCAAATATCTGCGAAAGTCATCGTTAGCTAAGTCTTCTGGACGGGTAATTTCCCCAGAGAGAAAGCCTCTACCAAGTGGACTGTATGCCACAAAGCCAATACCTAAGTCGCGAATAGTTGCGAGAATCTCATCTTCTGGCTCTCTTTGCCAAAGCGAGTATTCAGACTGTAAAGCGGTAATGGGGTGGACAGCGTGAGCGCGGCGAATTGTCGCTGTCGCCGCTTCCGACAAACCCAAGTAGCGGACTTTACCTTGTTGTACCAGTTCTGCCATTGCGCCAACAGTTTCTTCAATCGGCACGTTTGGATCTACTCGATGCTGGTAATAGAGATCAATGTAGTCAACTCCTAATCTTTGTAATGAAGCATTACACGCCTCGCGCACATACTCAGGGCTACCGTTAATCCCGCGAAAGCTGGTATCTTCCCCTCGCTGAATGCCAAATTTTGTTGCTAAAACAACGCGATCGCGTCTATCTTTAATTGCCTGATTAATCAGCTGTTCATTTGCACCGCTCCCATACATATCGGCGGTATCTAGTAGAGTGACTCCTAATTCTAAAGCTCGGTGAATGGTAGCGATCGATTCTGTCTCATCAACTGCACCGTAAAATTCCGACATTCCCATACATCCGAGTCCCAAAGTTGAGACTGTCAATCCTTGGCTACCGAGTTTTCTGATTTTCATGATTTTCTCCCTAATTCAATTCAATCAACTCTGTCTTTTGATGATCAGTCTGATTTAATGCCTCTAGTTCCTTGTATCGCTGGATTTTCCACTGAATTATCTCTAAGTTACGGCTGAGTTCGGCGATGCGTTCTTGGACATAACACTCATGCGCTTCCAAGAGCCATCGTCGTTGGGCGATCGCTTCTGGCTGATGCTGATATAGATAGGCAAACTGTTGCATCTGGCGAATTGGCATTCCCGTCGCTCGCAGTCGAGTCAAGAAATTAATACCGTCTATATCAGCTTTTGAGTAACGACGATGGCCATTCGCCGCTCGGTTGACAGGTGCAAGTAGTCCATTCCGTTCGTAGTAACGGAGTGTATGCACACTCAAACCTGTTAGTGTCGCAACTTGTTGTATGGTGAGTTCTGTATCCATATGCCAATAACCATAGAACTTAGAGCGCGCTCTAAGTCAAGTGTTTTTAGAGAAAAATTTGCTCAAAAGTTTTAGAGATGTTGCAAGGTAACGTTTTTTGATTTTGGCAAAATATTTGCTCCCAACCTTATTAGCGTGAAAGGCAGAGGTTTGTCCAACTCACGTTAAAATTGTGGCTGATCGGCAAACTACCAAATTTCACAGTGCAAGGTTTTATTAATTTAAACAAGCCATTTGGCTGGACTTCTCATGATTGCGTGGCGCGGGTACGAAAATTATTAAAGCTCAAACGTGTAGGACACGCGGGAACTTTAGATCCAGCCGCTACTGGTGTGCTACCAATTGCAGTTGGTAAAGCAACAAGATTATTACAATATCTTCCCAGTGACAAGGCTTATAAAGCCACCATCCGTTTAGGGGTGAGGACTACAACGGATGATTTGCAAGGTGAAATCATCACTTCCCAACCCTGTGGAGAATTAGATTTAGCACAGATAAAAACCGCACTGGCAAAATTTACAGGCAAAATCGAGCAAATCCCCCCAATTTACAGCGCAATTCAAGTAGAAGGGAAACGCCTGTACGATTTAGCGCGTCAAGGGGAAACAGTAGAAGTTCCCTCGCGGATAGTAGAAATTTATAGTACGGAAATTTTAGATTGGCGAGCCGGAGAGTTTCCTGAATTGGATGTAGAGATAGCCTGTGGTGGGGGGACATATATTCGGGCGATCGCGCGTGATTTAGGTACAGTGTTAAATACTGGCGGAACTCTCGCCGCTTTAACTCGCACTCAAAGTAGTGGCTTTAATTTAGCAGCTAGTCTCACCTTCTCGGACTTAGAAACCCAACTACAAGTCGGGACATTTCAACCCATCTCCCCAGATGCAGTCTTACAACACTTACCATCTGTGACTTTACCCAATATTTCTGCACAAAAATGGTGTCAAGGACAGCGTATTTCCCTAAATCCAGAGATGGCTGGTAATGTGCGAGTTTACGAAACAGAAACCCGTTTTTTAGGTATTGGGGAATTACAAGCGGGTGTATTAATTCCCCAAATGGTATTTGAACCGATTGCTTAAAGTTTGTAGTAAGGACTTCAGTCTTTAGAAAAATCAGGATGAAAATCCTTACTACGAAACGAGGGAAAATAAATTTTCATTGCTTCTTGTGAGTGCAATTCATGGAGTCTCTTGCAAAAGTCCGAAAATGAGATTTGTCATTCTGAATGAAACATATAATTTTTGAGATGTTTCGCTTCGCTCAACATGACAGCTTCAGCATTTATGTAAGAGGTCGATTGATCAAATTAGCATCATGCGATCGCCACAAATCTCAGATGTAGTCGCTTCTCCAATCAAGGAAGGATGATGACTCAATTCATAAGTTGACTGAATATAACCAGAATCTAATTGCATCGGGGGAAGATTATGCTTTGCTAACACCCCTTGAACGCGCTCAAATGCTGCTGGAAGCTGATTAAAAGGAATCCCCGGAAAAGCATGATGCACTGCATGATAATTTAAACCACCCATTAACCATCCCAAGAGGGGAATAGTTCTCAAATTCCGAGAAGTATAAAGCTGCGTTAACTGATGATTGTTAAACTTCCCCCACAGTGCGTAGTGTTCCAAATGATCGCGTGTCTGCATGATGATTCCAATCACCCGTTCCATCATCACCCAAAATAAGATGTAGCACAGCAACTCCCCATGCAAAATCACAATAGTCAGCAACACACTTTGTATAACCAGCATCCCTGAGACATCTAACATTAATTGGCGACGCATCCGCAAACTTAAATTTTGCAAGCGCACAGCCATCATAAAAGTTTTAATAATCAACCCAATTCCGCCGAGGAGGAAAATATCACAACCCCACTGATGGCGAACATACCATTTTAAAAGCGGGTGTGCTTGTTGGTATTCTTGCCAAGTCCATTGTACCCGTTCGGGATCTCTGAAATCGCTGCCATTCCAACCATGATGCCAGGCGTGTAACTCTGCATAAAGACTATAAGGCCACAACATCGGCCAGCTAATCAATCGAGGTATCACTGTATCAAACCAAGTCCACCCCGTCAGGGTGCAATGACTCATATCATGGGTACAAACTAGCCAAAAAGAATAGGAAATTCCCGCTATGATTGTTGCACTCACAAACACAATATTGTTCTGCACCAACCAAGCCAAAGCCACACAACTAAGAAATACCAAGCCAATGAGACTAAAACGCAGTAGTCCCACTCCAGGGTTAACTTGATGTAAGTCGGCGGTGGCTTGTTGTAACTCAGTTGAGATATTAGTGTGAGTGCGATCGCGCATAATAATTCGTAATTAGAAAATCATCAGATTGAAATACACTACTCCTATCTATAGTTAAAAGTGAAGATTGTGGGAGTTAACTGTGGCTCGTAAACGCTTAATTATTGAGATGGGGATGGGTGTAGATCAACATGGACAAGAACCGACAGTAGCCGCAGCAAGAGCTGTTCGTAATGCGATCGCCCACAATGCTTTACTGGGTGTATGGGAAGTTGCTGGTTTAAATGACCCGAATGAGATGATTGTGGAAGTCCAGGTAGCAGTACCTTATCCTGAACAAGTCAGAGAAGCCGAAGTCTTGGCTGTATTACCCTTTGGACGCAAAAGCCTGACTGTCGAATCTGGGGGTATGGTGGTACAAGGACGCGCTATTGCTTCCTTGAATGACAAAAATGACGAAATGTTAGTGGCGATCGCTGCCGTCACCGTTTTGGTAGAAACTATTGAAAAGTGATCAAACCAAATTATGTCAAACGAAATTATTGAAAAAGCCGTTGCTGCTTACTTTGCTAACATTGCAGCCATGAACCCAGAAGGTTGGGTTGATAACTTTGCTGAAGATGCTATAAGTCACGATCCGGTAGGTGAACCACCTACAAAAGTTCATGAAGGATATCGCGAATTTATCGGACAGTTGCAAGCTGTATTTGCACAATTAGAACCAACAACTGAACATATCTTCATTGCTAGCAACGAAGCAGCCGTCAAATGGACAATCACAGGAGTTAGCAAAAGTGGTAAATCAGTCAAATTTGAGGGAATTACTATTTTTGAAGTCAACGCCGAAGGTAAGATTCAAACCACTCGCGCTTATTGGAATCCAGCCCAAATAATAGCACAATTACGCTCTTGAGATTACCCATCCCCCAATTACTCATATAACAATCTCTTTTCCTTCTCCCCACTCACAACTCCCTATTTTCTAACTCCTGTTCTTCTTCATAGAACCACATTTCTGCTAACAAAGTGAAACCAAATAGCCAAACTATCCCAATAACGGTCAACCAAAATATTCCCATCATTTTGATCACCTCTAAAACTATTCTTAAGAAAAAAACTTAGACACTGCAAGAACTCATCACCCATGTTTCTTTGATTAACCGGGGTTGTCGGCTCTCAGAATAATTGAGGATGGCGATAAAATCATTTCAAATATATATTTGAATTATCCCTGGTAATTTGCTAAACCGTTGACATAATTAATAAAAATCAACGTCTCAAATTAATTCCATAGTTATGTTACTCATCATCTCCTAACCCATCGCAGTTACTGGTGCGCTAAAATAAGAGTATTGGAAGCAAAATCTCTGGTAGTAAATTCAAACTTCACACACCTTTTATTACTCCAGCGAATATGTCTTACGAGCATGAAGAATCACTTAAAGCAACACACTTTGCTGACTTAATCAGAACCGCACAATTAGTATTTGACCCTACATCTGGGGTTGCAGGTAGATACATCCAAGTTGATTGGCAAGAATTTGGTATTCCGGATGAAGTAGCGGAGAATTTACAATTACTTGGGCAAAAATATCGCTATGCCTCTCCTCATATTCCCGGTGATATTATTTGGGAACAATTGACACCAGTGACTAGAACATGGTTTCTCAACAATAAAGATGAATTATGGAAGTTTGAAGAAGCATTTCCGGCCTTAGACGAGGATTGAATCAGTGAACAGTTATCAGTTATCAACTAACTGATAATTGTTTAAATTTGGTCAATGTCTAAGTAGGGCTTGCTGCATAAACCTAACTATGTTGATTAATGTAAAATTATTGTGTTTGAGTTCGTAGTAAGGACTTTAGTCCTAAAAGAAGGACTAAAGTCCTTACTACGAACCTTTAATTATTTATATAGTTAAATTAATTTCAACCCGCGTATAGATGAATCAAAGTGTAAGTCCTGTTTCCACTCTAGAGGAAACCATTAATCAACAGATTGGAGTTGCCAAACCACAGCTAATAGGGAAACAACTAATAGTCCTTACCTTGGAAATGCTGTTGTCCTTTCCCCTAGCTGTAGCATTAACAAAGTTACACTTTGGCGGAATTTCGTGGATATTTGGCGGTATTGCTGCGGGTACAGTGATTTTGCAATGCTGTCGCATATTTTATCAGTATTCTCCCCGACCGAATCGGATGGCGAGAAAAGTTGGGATGGCGTTAGTAGGGCTGACAGTTGGTGCTACCAATGCTAATAGTGATTTAACTAGCCTAGCGGCTGGAATTCCTATATTTATGTTGTTGACCCTATTTTTACTGTTGTGTGGTGGCTGTATTGGCTATATCTACTCGCGCTTGAGTAAAACCAATCTTTTAACCGCAATGCTAGCTACAGTTCCTGGGGGTGTGGGGGTGATGTCAGCGATCGCAGCTGATTATGATAAAAATGTTACATTGGTAGCAATGGTGCAGGCTATTCGCGCCACCTCTGTAGTTTTACTGATTCCCTTCATTGCCAGAACAGCAGTTGGGAATAACTGGAATTTACCAACCCTATCAGCTAATAGTGCTTGGCTGAATTTTGATCTATCACAATTAGAATTATTAGCATTAGCATTGCCAATCACCGCCCTCATAGTTTATGTTGTTGCCATTTTCAACCTACCTGCGGGGGATTTTTTTGGTGCATTACTATTAGGACTCACATTTAATTCTGTGTTAGGTTGGTTGCCATTTGTCAGTGATATTAATTTCAACCCACCACAATTGATCAATATTATTGGTCAAACACTGCTGGGAATCACCATTGGCGAATATTGGGGAGAAAAACCCACCTTTGGCAAAAGAGCTATAGGTTACGCTTTAATGTCTGTAGTTATGACTTTAATTGCTGGTGCGATCGCGACTATACTAGCAATGGAATTAACCTCATGGGACTGGTTGACTTGTTTATTAGTCACCGCACCAGGGGGAGCAGCAGAAATGATCTTGGTTTCACTGGCATTAGATCATAATGTAGAAATTGTGACAACAGGTCATTTGGTGCGGCTCATCGCCATTAACAGTTCTTTACCCCTGTGGTTATTTTTATTTCGTCGCCTTGATAGTCAAAAGGGTGTAGGGGTTTAGAGGACAAGGGACAGGTGACAGGTGACAGGTGACAGGTGACAGGGGAGAGTAACTATTGACTAATTACGAATTACGAATTACGAATTACGAATTATTTAAGGATTTTATATATGGTTTTCCAAACTCAAGAATTAGATGCTCAATATTGGGTAAAAACTCGTTCTTCTCTTGACTCAACTGAATCAACTTTTCTTACCTGGACAGGCAAAATTTACGCTTTTATTCCTGGACAGAAAAGAAAACTGCTGTTTAAAATTTTGGGTTTGAGTGTGAGTAGGTGCATTCCACAAGAAGTAGGTAGCTGGGATTTTACTTCTAGGGAACTAACCTATTATTTAAATCCAGAAACAGAGGAAATTTTACGCAAATGGGAAAATCCCTGGACAGGTGAAATAGTCCCAGTAATTCATGTAGCAAATAATCCTGTACAGGGCTGTTTTAAAGGCAAATTTCCCGCCCAATTAGAAGGAGAAAACACAACTTTTGTGTTTGACATTTTCCCTACATATCCCAACCCTTTAGCTGACGATCCAAAATTAGCTGAATATAGCCCCTATGAAACTTATCAAGCCGCAGAATTATTTAAACTCACAGTACCAACCGCAGATTTATTTAACTCAGAATTAACTTCAGTTTCACAATTGCGGCTAAGTTGGGATAGGATTGGTCAATGGTTGCCTTGGATGAAAATGAGCGATCGCCCCGGTTATCTGATATATAGTGCATTTGGTAGTAAAGTCAAGGGTTTAACCGAATTGCCTCAGTTACTCCAAGATGAAATTAATCATCGCGTACCTTTATATAAGCAAGCTCCAAAAGCTCTGAATGATGGTGAAGATATGACATCTTGGTTATACTTCCAAAAGCACTTTTCAGCATATTTATCTGGCGAAATATTCCCACTACCCGCCGCCGAAGAATCTTGAATTAACTACACCTGATGGTTGGTGAGGTTGCTGGAAAATGGATAAAAGTAGAGTGCTAGTTATCTAGTAAATAACCACATTTGTGGCTAAGTCAAAACTTCCGCATATTTCTACTAACAGGATCAAAACCTCTAGAAAAGCGGGTGGTTTCATCATAATAAGCACCAGTTAAATCTGCTCCATACAACTTAGTAAAATTAAGTTTAGCTCCCCGCAGATTGGCCTCATTTAGTTTGACTCCGCACAAATTTGCTCTAGTCAAGTTGGCATTGGCTAGATTTGCTCTGCTTAAGTCTGCTCCCCACATTTTTGCTCTAGCTAGGTTAGCACCAGTTAAATCTGCTCCCCATAAATTGATCCCAGGCAAATAGGCAGCAATTAACTTAACTTTAATTAAGTTGGCGGCGGAGAAATATCTCTCCCCTGCTTGATATCGCCGTTTGATTTCCTCAGCATCCATTTGTTGTATTTACCTTCTTCAATAAGAAAGAAGTTATCTGTTCCCATTCTTGGTTGATATCCCCGCTAAATGCTGGCTGACTACTGCGTTGATACCAGTAATGGGCATTATTCAAATCACCTTCTTTGCGGTGTAGGTAAGCATGAACCCAAGCACTATCTGCATCACGGGCATCCTGCACAATATCATGGGCTTGATTCCAATCACCTTGTTTGTCATGCCACAAGGCTTGCAGTGCTTTTGGTAGTGTTTGAGGACAGGGACGCTGTTTTGCCATCAATCGCAGAAATTCTTCTGTATTCACGATCGCTACTCCACAAATATCAAACCTCTATCTCCAAGATACTCTGCAAGTAACTGTTATGACAGTTGTGAATTATTACTTGAAACTCAAGAAACCCGGTTTTTTAAAACTGGGTTTCTGAAATTTTGTAACAATCTGAGGGTTATGTTAAAGTTGCTTAATACTTAACAGAAGTTTACCTTGTATTCTTCTGCTCTTGTCCCCCTTTAGGTAAAAGTTCAAATTCAAAATTACCGACGAGACGGTCATCAACATATACGTGTATTGTATGCTTACCTGGAGGATCACCGGGTGCGATCGTCCAAAAATTCTCAATCACACCATCCTTCGCTAACTGTGTGCGATTGGAAATAGCTTCAACTCCATCTGGTGATAATGTGAAGTTTTCGCCGTTATCTGTAGCCCAGGTTTCTGGAGGCTTTGGTAATCGTATGACTTCCCGCCATCTGACTTCACCCTGAATATTTTGCAGTTGAATTCGCCAGCCGTATTTGTTACCTTCTGCTAGCGGTACTTTAGTTGAGGGAGTAAAGTTCAATATCCCTTCAGAGTCAATTTTAGCGATGCCAAACTCAGCTTTACGAACGTTAATTTGTTGTGCTTTGTTCGACTGGGACTGAGATATTGACTGAGAAGGTGTCTTAGCATTGTTGGCGAAAACTGAGGGATGAAGAACCCCAGACATTACCAGAGAAGAAGTGAGTACAACTGTCGCAGCCCAAATTCTCATGAGCAAAATTTTTAGGTTAGTTACTGGTACTTATTCAACTACTTTTTGCCACCTTCCGGTAGGGCTTTCATTGATTTAAATGATGGTATGCTAATCCGAAAAACAGGTAAGTGTGCTTGATGTTAATTGGTGATACTTACGTGAATTAATTTTATGTGGCAACGACTAACTTTAATTGTGGCGATCGCTACTTTATCTGTCTTAGGATTATTATCATTATTTACTTACATTGCCTGGTCTTGGCCGCTAGAATTAGTCACTCATTTCCGCTACCAGTATCTGATCATATCATTGCTAGTGAGTATTGTTTTATTTATTCTTTGGAGAATAAGATATATAAAGCACAAAATACTATTTTTCACTGCTGTATTATTGCTAGGACTAAATTTAGTTGAGGTGTTGCCTTGGTATCTATCCCATACTCAACAAGTAGCTGGTAATGCAGCTAAAACTATACGGATTTTATCTTTTAATATCAATACCCAAAATAATGAACACAATAAAATTGTCGATTTAGTAGCAGATAATCAACCTGATGTAGCATTATTGCTGGAAATTAATCAAACCTCTTTTGAAATAATTCAATCTCAATTAAAACCAAATTTGCCTTATGCTTTTAGAAGCTCTGGTGGTGGAATAGC
Organism: Anabaena sp. CCY 9402-a; assembly: GCF_963920945.1. Taxonomy (NCBI): domain Bacteria; kingdom Bacillati; phylum Cyanobacteriota; class Cyanophyceae; order Nostocales; family Nostocaceae; genus Anabaena; species Anabaena sp. CCY 9402-a. Next base: position 59,343 of record NZ_CAWUDL010000010.1, on the reverse strand, counting down.
TCTTTTTAGTCGGTTTCCTATTCAAGATGCGAGAGCAGATAATTTCAACAAAAAAGCCAAGCATAACCTAGTTGCAACTTTAGAAATAAATAAACGACCGATTACTTTTATAGGAACTCATCCACTCGTGCCTGTAAAGCCAGCCACTTTTCGCAGTCGTAATCTGCAATTAGCAGCAATAACGGAATATATTCAAGGATTAAATCAGCCATTGATTTTAGCCGGAGATTTTAATTTAACGCCGTGGTCGCCTTATTATCGGAAGTTTGTTAATAAAACTAAGTTACATAATACCCGCTTAGGTTTCGGGATTTTACCTAGCTGGCCTAGACCTGCAACTCATGTAAACTTCGCCCATTGGTTGATTCCACTGATGAATATTCCCATTGACCACTGTTTTGTTAGTAAACATTTCCAAGTTGCTAGAACTTATATTGGAGGTAATGCTAATTCTGACCATGCAGCTTTAATTACAGACTTGGTTTTACCGTAGGAAAAGCTTACAGATTTAATTTGTTTCAGAACCCCGATTTTTCAGATAAACTGGGGTTCTAGGCTCTCACCAATGATTTAGTATTGTGATTTAATTTATGCACAAAAATTAGAGCCGATTGAGTTTAGTTAACACCATAGACTTGTCGAAATATTTTTGCTAGAACTGTACTTGATACAAATTTGTAATTCGTCTTTTTAAATTCTAGATAACTGAGGTTTTTGATGAAATATTTTTATATAAGCTTAGTTTTAGTAATGGGTGCGATCGCAGTTAGCCAAACTGCCTATGCTAACCCAGAAAATTCCCTCGAAATCATCGGCGAACGTCATGAAGCTGCGGCTTTGTTGATAGAACCAGTCACCATCAATAGTCAGTGGAACAATCCCATTAACCAAACCAATAATCTTCAAGATACCGCCAGTTCTCTGACAGTGGTACAAGAAACAGGATGTAAAAACATCAACCCACTAGAATTTCTGGAAAATCCTGATGCTGTCTTAAAAAAATGTCAAGAATCAGCAAGTAAGCAAATTCCGCAACTTACTGAACCAGTAGATTATCTCAAAGTACCCCGCCTCGATTCTGGTTTGAAGCTAACGGTGACTAAATTTTAAATATCAGATAGACAAAATAAAAATAGGTTTCGCGCATTAAAAAAGGTATTTGGCTTTGCAAACTACGATAGCGGGTAGTAGGCGTAGGCGATGGATAAGCATCCATACCTAAATCTCGCGCCATCCATACAGCTCGTTTGAGATGCAAAGGGTCACTCACGATGAGACACTTAGTTAATTGGTGAAGAGATGCGATTTCCCCAGCATTGTTGAGGTTTTGGCGCGTTGTGCGCGACTGCGTTTCAGTTAGAATATCGGCTGTTTTTACCCCTTGCTGAATCGCATAGTTTTTACCAACTATAGCTTCGGCGGGTTCATCCTTGTCCCCAACACCACCAGTAAAAATCATCTGCTTCACATCACCATTTTTATATAAGTTAACGGCGTGGTTAATGCGTTCTCGAAAGACTGGTGAAGGTTCTTCTCCCCAGACAGCTGCACCCAAGACAATTGCTGCATCTGCTTTGAGATTATGAGTATTATTTCCATACGAATAAATGCTCATGGCTGTAGATGAGATCGCCACTAGTAATGCAGACATTACAGCCAGTAAAATTAAGACTAGCGATTTTTTTGACATTTTTGACTTATTTAGCCTTCTACCAAATTCCAGAAGTACCCATCCGGCGCAATAAACGAGAAACTTTTCTCTCTAAACTCATTTTCGACAATACTAGTAAATTTTGGCACAGGACTAGCCTGGATGCGATCGCAATATGTTTCTATTCCCTGCACCCGGTAAGTATAGAGTGACATCCCCAAACTACCAGGTTGTGCTGCTTCAAACCTTGACTCTAAATTCATCGCGTTGGGAAACCGAATCACATACAACCTTCCACTCCGCGCCGCCATCATGTCAGACTTAGAGGAACGGGGATCATCAAAGGTAGTGACAATAAACTTTTCCCCTGGTTGTAAATCAAAAATATCTCTCCCCGCTAGAGAAGATTCATAGCTAGTTTCCACATCATCACGCACCCGCAGCAAACCCAAAACTTCTTCGTAAAATTTCAGGCTTTCCTTGCTGTCATCCTGAACAATAATCCCCATGTGGGTAAACTGGCTAGTCCCAAAAGCGCATTCGTGGTTAATTTCACCGTAATTAGGGATGCTATAGCCAAACCTTTGAAACAAAACCTGTCGAGTCAATGGTTGCAATAACAACATTTCGCGCACCCCAACCACAGGATCGATAAAAGGACGATTTTTTTGCTCTTTTTGGTAAATTATTTCCCAGTAAGGGGGAGTATAGCGGATAGCCCGCCCGGCGGCTTTTGCTTCCTCTGCATGATTTAAAATGGTTAAAACATCACCTGTTAAACTAGTAGCCCAACGATTGCCCTTAATTTTCATTGAAGCTAACCCCAAACCTGGATTTGTGGAATTTTGCCACACCATCAACCTAATTAAACCATGATCTGCATTTTGGTGGTAAAGGCGAATCGAGCGTAAACCTGAATTTACCCCATACAATTGATCAGCTGCACTAGGAGATAGTTCACCCATTTGGCCGATACGATAGCCAAATTGTTCCCAGTATTGAATCGCAAAAATTGCATCGGGAACACCAATACAGACTTCATAGATACCTTCAATTGCAGTTTTTTGCCCCTGAGTCATGCCAATTTGAGATTGATGCTGGACTAATCTAGTCTACAAGAATAGCCCAAAAATATGGATGCAGTAGGGTATATTCAGCAAATTGTGCATAAATCTGGCATCCTGAAAAAGATTAGGTTGATTGCCCAAGGCGGGGAAATCCTCCTGGGAAGCTAAAGAGCTTCTTCCTTGGCTACAATCTCAGCAATCACCTGCTGTAGCCATTCGGAACAATTTTTCTTAGCTCTCACATAACTGATCCAAATCCTCTAGAAGCATAACGGAGATAGGCTTAAATTTTGCTGAGAAAATTTTCATAATTTTCTAAATAAAAAATCAGCTTTATCGATGCAATTTCTTAGATGCTCATAATTTATTAACTAATTATCTAAATAATAATTAATTTCAGGTTGAGATGCCAACTGAAACGAATGGTTGTTACATTCAGGAGATTTTTTTTATGCAATTGAAATATTTGCTCGGATTTAGTCTAGTTTCTCTGTTTATGGGTGGTTGTGTCCAAGAATTATCAAATAAACAGTTGCTCACAAATCTTGTTAGTGCAAATGCCAATACTTCCATACTATTAACTCAAATGCAGTCTTCCCCACAGCCTGCTAAATCTTCAGCGAAAAATAATATCAAGTCTGGCACATTTGTTTCTGGAGAACACACAACTCAAGGAACAGTCAACATTACTACCCAAGATGGCAAATCATTTATTGAGCTTGAGCAGTCATTTAAAACTTCTACATCAGGCCCAGACCTAGTTATAGTTTTACACCGTTCTCATAACGTCATTGGTTCAACTCGTCCGCCAGCTTATCCTTTAAGAAGAGGAGATTATATTGTCATAGCCCCATTACGAAAATTTAGAGGCAAACAACGTTATCTCATTCCTCAAAAAATTAACTTAGCCGATTATAAATCTGTTGCTATTTGGTGTCGCAGGTTTAATGCTACTTTTGGGGCTGCTACTTTAAGAAGTTAAAAATTAATCAAGAGAAAATCATGAATTTACAAGGTAAAGTTGCTTTGGTTACAGGTAGCAGTCAAGGCATTGGACAAGGAATTGTTTTACATCTTGCCCAAGCTGGGGCAAATGTTGTGATTAACTATCGCTCTCATCCAGAAGGAGCAGAGGAAACTTTAGCCAAGGTAGATGCTTTTGATGGTAAGTGCCACATGGCTCAATGTCCTAAATCTCATGGTTACACCGTACAAGCTGACTTGGGTAGTGTTGAGGAAGTGCGTCAATTAATTGCAGAAAGTATTCACCATTTTGGCAAATTAGATATTTTGGTAAATAATGCTGGCATTGAAAAACACGCACCTTTTTGGGAAGTCACAGAAGCAGATTATGATGCTGTGATGAATGTTAATTTAAAAGGTGTTTTCTTCGCTACTCAAAGCTTTGTTCAACATTTAATTGCTACTCAAAGAACTGGGAAAATCATTAATATTAGTTCGGTGCATGAAGAATTACCATTTCCTAATTTTACAGCTTATTGTGCTAGTAAAGGTGGAATAAAAATGTTGACTCGTAATTTGTCAGTTGAGTTGGGTGCATTGGGGATAACTATTAATAATGTTGCGCCAGGAGCAATAGAAACGCCGATTAATACTAAGTTGTTGAATGATCCAGAAAAGTTGGGAGCATTATTACAAAATATCCCCCTGAGTCGCTTAGGTAAACCGCAAGATGTAGCTTCCTTAGTGACTTTTCTCGCTTCTGCTGATGCTGACTATATAACAGGTAGTACCTTTTTTGTGGATGGAGGATTACTTTGGAATTATCAAGAACAGTAAGTAAAAACTATACCAAAAACAATTTTTTTTATGGATTAATCTAAAATCCAAAATCCAAAGTTATGATGTTGCAGGCACTACGGAAACACTATCCTGAATATTTGATGGAAGCTGCGGGTTTGGGTATTTTTATGATTTTGGCGGCGATTGTGACTGCGGTGTTAGAGCATCCAGCTTCAATGATCAGACAGACTATTCACGAAGCAATTTTACGCCGCTTGATCATCGGAGTAGCGATGGGGTTAATTGCGATCGCGATCGTCTACTCTCCTTGGGGTAAGCAATCCGGCGCACATATCAATCCAGTTGTCACATTCACTTTCTTCCGCCTCGGCAAAATTCAGCTGTGGGATGCGATTTTTTATATCCTGGCGCAATTTTTAGGCGGATTGATGGGATTACTGTTAGCGATCGCACTATTGGGAAATGCAATTACCCATCCCTCTGTCAATTACATTATTACAATTCCTGGTGTGGAGGGTACAGGTATCGCCTTTTTAGCTGAAATAATTATTTCTTTTGGGGTGATGCTGATGATTTTATTTGTCTCTAATACTCCCAAACTTGCCCCATTTACGGGGATATTTTCAGGGATACTCATTGCAATCTACATTACTATAGAAGCCCCCTTGTCAGGGATGAGCATGAATCCAGCACGTACTCTAGCATCAGCAATTCCCGCTCACAATTGGACAGATATTTGGGTTTATTTTACTGCACCACTTCTGGGGATGCTCTCAGCCGCAGAAATTTATGTAATGCTCAAAGGTAAACGTGCTGTTCGCTGCGCTAAACTACATCACCACAATAATAAACGTTGTATTTTTCGCTGTGGCTATCGTCATTCAGAAGCGAATAAGACACAATGGCTGTTGAGCGATCGCTTGCCTGGTTCTTAGTCTCAGAGCAATTCAGTACACCTCATAATTATTTGTTCTCTGTTTCCTATCACCATTATTCTTAGAGAATTTTAATAATTTTATCAGGGCTAATTCAGAGTCAAGGTTCAAGCTAGTAATACAACTAGCTAAATTTGCCAATAAATTATGAAAAAACGATATTTTTTACAAGCAGGTGCAGTAACAGTTGCCACAGTATTGTTATCACGCTATTTAACAGGTAAGTCACAAGTTATGGCGATCGCCAACAATAAATTTGAAATCATGAAAAATGATGAGGAGTGGCGCAAAATTTTAACGCTAGAACAGTTTCGCGTATTGCGGAAACATGGCACTGAACGTGCTGGTACTAGTCCACTCGATCAGCAATATGCAAAAGGGACTTATATCTGTGCTGCTTGTGACTTACCATTGTTTACATCTACAACCAAATTTGACAGTGGTACGGGCTGGCCTAGTTTTTACTCGCCAATTGATAGAGCAATTGGTACATCTATAGACAAATCTTTGTTGATGACCAGAGTAGAAGTGCATTGTCGTCGTTGCGGTGGACACCTAGGTCATGTATTCGACGACGGCCCCGCACCTACAGGTAAACGTTATTGTATGAATGGGGTAGCAATGAAGTTTATAAAGTAGTAAGAATCACTTGTTACTCGATACGATTAGGAAATGATATTTCTAGCACAACACATCCAATATCAGTTTTGAATGGGCCATGAATCTCACCCGGTGGTCTACTTGCATAATGTCCGCTTTCTAACCACATATCAAAAGCTTGATCATAAAGACGACCACTAACGACAAAAATCTCTTCAGGATAGGGATGACTTTTTGCACCAAACGGAGTGGTATCAGCACCGGGATGAAAACGAGTTAAACGCGTGTATTCGCCAGTTTCTTCATCTATGCTAAGGGTGAGTTCTTCAGCAATTTGTTCTAAGCCTGCGATCGCTTGCCATTCTTCTCGATGTTCTACAATCAATGGATTCCAGTAAGTTTTGGTGGATTTTGCCATACTGCTTTTTCTGATTCTTTAGTGGCTGTTAGAAGTTTGATAACTGCATTAGGGTTATTAGTCTGTGTAGATTTTACTTCTTTGTTGAGTTTGAAACAGCCAGAAAATAAAAGCAAAGGCAAAGAAGAGATCACCAAAACCACCAAATAGAAACGTCAATGGCAAGTCACCTCTAAAGCAAAATGCAAAAAATAATATGGCGATCGCAATTTTAAAAGCTGCGGCTACAGCAATAAAGAAATTCTCGACTTTAGCTTTAATTGCTAGCCAAGCATAACTCACACCTAAGATAAGAATCCATGATGCTATCACCCAATGAACAAATATTGCATCTTTTGGAAGTATTACAGTATCAGCCGGATAGTAAACTGGAGGTGCAAATCTAATTGCGCCAAACAGATTAAAAATTGCTGTGAGCAACAAACAATATCGAAACCATTTTGCTACAGGCTGCTGGTTCACTGGAGATTTATTCATAACTGTTTTTGGGTTGTATGCAAACTTCGCTTCTATGCAGATTTCTTCAACAGTTTGAATACTACACCTTTGAGGATCTGTGGTAATAATTGTAGACCGGGCAAGAAAACAATCCCTAACTGTTGCATCAGTCCAAGTGCATCACCTTGACCCCAATGCTCAACAATTTTCCCGTTCTCGACTCGATCAATGTGCATAATTGACAAAGTGATTTGCTTACCTGTTGGCGGGAGTCCTTGGAATTCTCCGAGATGCGTTGCGGTGAATGTTCCGCAGGTTACAACACTATCACCTGAAACAATCACCTGATCAAAAACGTGTTGACCTTGGCTAAAAGCTAAATAAAATGACATCCCAAATTGCTTGAACCCTTCCCTATCTAATGGTTCAGGTACACCCGCTAAATGAGCAACAAAATCAGTAGCTAGAAGATCCAAGGCTTGTTCTATTTTGCGATCGTCAAAGGCTTTGTAGAACTGGAGTACGAGAGCTTTGTTTGGTTCAGTCAGCATACAAAATTACGTTTTGAGCTAAATTGTAACGCGACTGCTGTAGCTTCTCTCCAAACCTCTCCCCTTCCCTACAAGGGAAGGGGTTGGGGGTTAGGTCTAGTTTATGTTTAATTAAATAATTCTACTTACTTATAATGATGTACTTTTTACTTTATTCATCACGCTCCAGACGAATTTCAATCTCACGTTCCACATACTCCCATTCTTTGCTGGCGCGCATCCGCAACAGCAATTCATCAAAACCCTTGGTGTGTTCCGGTGCGAATTCAAACCAGGTGAGAAAATCGAATGGTTCTTCAATATCACGACAGTGAAGCAATCGACGCGCAACGCCTGGAAGATACTCCAAACCATTTGCTGTGTGATGAGATTCTTCCTCAAAAATAGCGCGCCTCTCATCTTGTGGCATTTCCCACCACTGGGCAGATTTTTTAATGGGGATCAGCACTGCTAAAACAGCTTCTGAGCGATTTAACACAGGTTGCACTGCCTGAAGAACATTTATTTCATCACGCACAGCATAGCGAACGTTGCTGCTAAAACCTTGTAAAGTCCACAAACTATCTGATGGTAATTTTGTGACAGCATCATTTACCACATTGATTCTTTCAACAAGTTCTAAACTTATTCCCAGAATACCCCGCACATCTAATACTCGCCATGTGCCTTGCTTACCACCAATAAAAGAATATCTATTTTTCATAGTTTAGATCCAAAAGGCTGAATGGAAAAATACTGGAGTTACTCTAACCAGATTTGAACGTTCTTGAATGAGTGTAGGTTAAAAAATTTTCTTTAATATGATGAGTGTAGGTAGAAAAAATCTGTCTATCAAATATAAATTTTAATAAGCAAAATGCTCGTTTGCTTACTCATTTGCTGTAAATGCTTACTCATTTCAGTAGATTTAGCAAGTAAACCGCAGTTTGCTTACTCATTTGTTGTAAATGCTTACTCATTTCAGTAGATTTAGCAAGTAAATCGCAGTTTGCTTACTCATTTGTTGTAAATGCTTACTCATTTCAGTAGATCGCGCATTGATTAAGATATCAGACTCTTACCAGAACTCTCTCAGGCTGATTAAAGGAACACCAAAAAATAAATTATCCGCAATTGATGGTTGGGTAGGGTGCGTCAGTATGAATAATTTCTGAGTATAGTTAGGTTCTATCGCACTGACGCACCCTACAGTTTGGATATTTTTTTATCTGGAAGTCCTTAATAGGGTAGTTATTTAAGCAAAATTAGCGATCGCCTATTCTGAATCCTCGCCCAGTATAATTAATTCTCATTAAGTCTTAATTTCACTCTCAGCAGACAATAGAATTCATCACTGATAATCCATATATTGATCGCCAGCAAGAGTGTTGATTTATGTGTATGGAATTTGGGCGGGAAATTTGCGGTAATCTCGACACAGCCGAATCAAGGGAGTGGTTAGTTACCAATGGGATTGGTGGTTATGCTTCTGGGACAGTAGCAGGTTTACTTACCCGTCGCTATCACGGTTTATTGGTAGCAGCCTTGCAACCGCCTTTAGGTCGTACTTTACTGCTGGCAAAATTAGATGAAACTGTTCTGTATGATACTTGCTCTTATCCCTTAAATACTAATCGCTGGGCTGATGCTATTGTTAGTCCCCACGGTTATCGACATATTGAGCGGTTTGCTTTGGAAGGTACAATCCCCGTATGGCGATTTGCTGTGGCTGATGCTTTGTTAGAAAAACGGGTGTGGATGCAGCAAGGTGCTAATACAACCTACGTTCAATATACTTTGTCTTGCGCTACCCAACCGCTTCAGCTAACACTCAAAGCAATGATTAACTACCGTGATTATCACGGCGATACCCAGAGTAATAACTGGCAAATGTCTCTAGAAACAGTTGAAAAGGGAATTTGTATTACTGCTTATCCTAGTGCTACACCTTTCTATCTCCTCAGTGACTTTGGTAGTGTGTCTCCTGTCCACAATTGGTATTATGGCTTTGATTTGGCAGTTGAACGCTATCGCGGACTGAGTGATAAAGAAGACCACCTCCACGCCGCTACTATAGAAGTGACACTCAATCCTGGAGAATCTTTTACTTTTGTCGCCAGCACAGACAAAAAACCAGATTTGCAGGGAGAAACCGCGCTAAAGTTGCGCCGCACTCAAGAACAGAAGTTAATAGAAATTGCTAAAGCTCATCAACCTCTCGATAGTCAAGAATTACCAGCTTGGATTAACCATCTAATATTAGTTGCTGACCAGTTTATTGTAGATCGTCCATTACCAGAAGAACCCAACGGCAAAACCATTATTGCTGGTTATCACTGGTTTAGTGACTGGGGACGAGACACCATGATTAGTCTACCAGGCTTGACAATTGCCACTGGTCGCCCAGAGGTAGCACGTTCCATTCTCCGCACCTTTGCCAAATATATAAATCAGGGAATGTTACCTAATCGCTTTCCTGATGCGGGGGAGCAACCAGAATACAATACAGTTGATGCTACGTTGTGGTACTTTGAAGCAGCCCGCGCTTACTACAGTGCTACAAACGATGATCATCTGCTGGGTGAACTCTTTCCGGTGTTAGCGGATATTATTAATTGGCATTGTCGCGGTACACGCTACAACATTCATTTAGATCCCGCCGATGGTTTACTTTATGCAGGGGTTGTAGGTGTGCAATTAACTTGGATGGATGCCAAGGTGGGAGACTGGGTAGTGACACCCCGAATCGGTAAACCCATTGAAGTCAACGCACTTTGGTATAATGCTTTACGGACTATGGCGAAATTTGCCCGTCAGCTTGGTAAACCACATCAAGAATATCAGGCAATGGCAGATAGGGTGTTAGCAAGATTTTCTCGATTTTGGCATGATGGGCTAGGTTATTGTTATGACGTGATAGATAGCCCTGATGGGGATGATTCATCGTTGCGTCCTAACCAAATTTTTGCAGTGTCTTTACCAGAAAGTCCTCTCACCCCTGCTCAACAGATGTCTGTGGTAGAAACTTGTGGGCGAATGCTGTTAACTTCGCATGGATTGCGATCGCTCTCTCCTAATCATCCAAAATATCAGGGAAGATATGGAGGGAATCAGTATCAACGAGATGGAGCTTATCACCAAGGAACTGTTTGGGGTTGGTTAATAGGTGCTTTTGTTCAAGCTCATCTACGCGTTTACAACAATCCTCAGCAGGCGCGTCAATTTCTCGAACCAATGGCAAATCATCTGACTGCACATGGTATTGGTAGTCTCAGCGAAATTTTTGATGGTGATGCGCCGATGACTCCACGGGGATGTATTGCCCAAGCGTGGACTGTTGCAGAGGTTTTGTGTGCTTGGTTAGGAATTGAGGGTCTTTAAACGCGGAGTGTTGGAAAAATTAACATTAGTTTTTCCTGAGTTTTTTCTAGATTTTTACTTACTAATCTTTCTCTTGAATTTAATTAAAACTTCAGCTACACCTAGGGGAAAAACGGGATACTCCAGATAGCAAATAAATAAAAGTACAATGCTATGATGGCAAATCTAACCCAAGAAGAAATTAGATTACAAGAGGCTTCGCATCACGTAGCCCATTGGCGGAGATGGGGGCCTTATTTGAGCGATCGCCAGTGGGGAACGGTGCGCGAAGATTACAGTTCTCATGGGACTGCTTGGGATTATTTCACCCATGATCAAGCTCGTTCACGCGCTTACCGTTGGGGTGAAGATGGAATTTTTGGCATTTCTGATAATCATCAACGTCTTTGTTTTGCGATCGCTCTATGGAATGGTGAAGATGCTATCCTCAAAGAACGTTTTTTCGGGCTGACGGGGAATGAAGGTAATCACGGCGAAGATGTTAAGGAATGTTACTTTTATTTAGATAGTACCCCGACTCATTCTTATATGAAGGCGTTGTATAAATATCCCCAAACAGCCTTTCCGTACTCCCAATTAGTTGCAGAGAATCAAAACCGCGATCGTCAAAAACCAGAATTTGAATTGTTAGATACAGGTGTATTTGATGATGACAAATACTTTGATGTGTTTGTCGAATATGCCAAAAATACTGCTGAAGATATTTTGATTCAAATCAAGGTCATTAACCGAGGAACAGAAGCTAAGATGCTCAATGTATTACCTACTCTCTGGTTTCGCAATACTTGGTCTTGGAATGGAGACAAAAATAAACCTGTTTTACAAGAAGTAATATCAGGTGATGGTTTTCAGACTATAGCAGCGTTACATGAAACTTTAGGTAAAAGATGGTTATATTGTCAGCAAGCCACAGAAGTTTTATTTACAGAAAATGAAACTAACTATCAGCGATTATTTGGTTATTCTCATGGGTCTACTTATGTTAAAGATGGGATTAATGACTATATTATCAATAGTGAAAAATCCGCAGTTAATTCTGAAAAAATTGGTACGAAAGCGGCTGCTAATTATGTGATAACAGTTAACCCAGGTGAAACTAAAATTATCAAATTGCGACTTTGTAATTTAGGAAATTTAATTGAACCATTTGGGCAAGAGTTTGATCAAATTTTTAGTCAACGCCAGCAAGAAGCTGATGAATTTTATCAACGCATTACGCCATTTAATCTTAGTGAAGATATGCGGAATGTGCAGCGTCAAGCCTTTGCAGGGATGTTGTGGAGTAAGCAATTTTACCATTATATTGTTGAGGATTGGTTGAAAGGCGATCGCCACAATCCACCGCCACCACCAGAACGCCGCAATGGTAGAAACAAAGAATGGTTTCATCTCTATAATGAAGATATTCTTTCTATGCCAGACAAGTGGGAATATCCCTGGTTTGCAGCTTGGGATTTAGCATTTCACACCATTCCTTTGGCCATGATTGACCCAGATTTTGCCAAGTACCAATTAGATGTTTTAACGCGAGAATGGTATATGCACCCCAATGGGCAAATTCCCGCCTATGAATGGGCTTTTGGTGATGTAAATCCCCCTGTTCATGCTTGGGCAACTTGGCAGATTTATAAGATTGAGCAGAAAATTTATGGTGGAGCAGATAGACAGTTTTTAGAACGAGTATTTCAAAAGCTAATGCTCAATTTTACGTGGTGGGTAAATCGCAAAGATGCTGAGGGTAATAACGTCTTTCAAGGGGGATTTTTAGGATTAGATAATATTGGTGTATTTGACAGGAGTGCAGCTTTACCTACAGGCGGACACATTAACCAATCTGATGGTACAAGTTGGATGGGAATGTATTGTTTAAATATGCTAGCGATCGCGCTAGAATTAGCCAAGACTAATCCAGTTTATGAAGATATTGCCACTAAATTCTTTGAGCATTTTCTGTACATAGCTGATGCCATGAATAAAATTGGTGAAATGGAAGCCAGTTTGTGGAATGAGTCAGATGGTTTTTACTATGATGTGCTGCATTTACCCGAAAGGCAGATTACTTTAAAAGTGCGGTCAATGGTAGGATTAATTCCTCTATTTGCGATTGAAATAATTGAACCAGACACTTTAAAAATGCTTCCTGGTTTTAAAAAGCGGTTAGAATGGTTTATCCAAAATCGCCCTGATTTGCGGCAAAATGTAGCTTGTATGGAAACCAAAGGTATAGGTGCGACAAGATTACTAGCAATTGTTTCCAGAGATAAGCTGAGAAGTATTTTGCAAAAAATGCTAGATGAAAGTGAGTTCTTCAGTCCCTATGGTATTCGCGCTTTATCTCGCTTTCATGCTGAACATCCCTACACTTTTAATGTAAACGGGAATCAATTTCGTGTAGATTATGAACCTGCTGAATCTAGTAGTGGTTTATTCGGGGGTAATTCTAACTGGCGTGGGCCGATTTGGTTTCCAGTCAATTATTTACTGATAGAATCACTGCAAAAATTTTATTACTACTTGGGGGATGATTTTAAAGTAGAATGTCCTACTGGTTCTGGTCAAATGATGACACTTTGGGAAGTTGCAATAGAATTATCTCAAAGATTAACTCGCATTTTCTTAAAAAATTCTGCTGGTGAACGTCCTGTTTATGGTGGTACACAAAAGTTTCAAACAGACCCCAATTGGCGAGATTTGATTTTATTCTATGAATATTTTCATGGTGATAATGGAGCAGGTATTGGTGCGAGTCATCAAACAGGATGGACAGGGTTAGTTGCTAAATTAATTCAAGAATTTGGTGAGTATGAGGTGCAGAATCAAGAAACAGAAATTGAGCAGGATGAAAATAAGTTACAGGGTACAGTTTATGGGTTATAGGGGTAATCCTATTTCACATAAATGCTGCTGTACATAGGTTTTTTGTGGGGGTTTAGTATTGCTAAATCTTCACTTATATATTTGTACCTTTACTAAACTAAAATTTTATAATAAAAATATAAAATAAAAAGTTAACTTGAGAAGTAATATTAATGAGAAATTATAAGAATAATTGCGACAGACAAATATTTTTAGATCATATCCCCGATTTATTAAAGAAGTCAGGGATATAAATATTACATAATATCTGTTGCAAAAACATCTTCTACAACAGCAACACTCTAGCTTTTATCAGGTAAATCGACTCTAGCTGTACCAATGGGAATTTCTCCCCGCAAACCTACTCTCTTAGCTGTTACGCCATAAAGCAGAATTCTGCTAATGGAAGTTCTGGCTTGTACATTTGTAAATTGCACTTCCAAAGAATTTCCAGGAGTTATAGGTTGATCAAAGGTAATTGATAAACGTTCCTTAGTAACTTCTGTTTTAGCTGCAATATCTCTCCCAGATTTATCTTTAATTTTTATGCCATTAAATCGTTCCATTTGACTGGGTAAATAAATATTGATGTTTTCTAAAGACATTCCTACTACTGCAACTCTAATAAAGTGAGAATTATTTATAACGCCAGAGCTAGTAATATGAGGGACGTTTACTTGTAAGGCAACTTGTTGGGGTGATGATGATATATTGTCATAATTTATAGGTATAGCCATAGCTGTAGAACCTGTAGCTAGTAAAAGAACTGACAAACACCCGCCAATTAAATTTTTCATGATGTAATCCTCGCTCGTTTTTGGTTATATATTTGATGCAAATTCGTAACCGATAATTAATAGATTGCTTCATGAACATGAGTTCATACTGATTAAGAAATTAAAATATTATGAGATTTTAGTGTTATAAACTAATAAATTTTTTCTAACCTAATTAAGATAAAACTCCTGATGGCTAAGGATTTACATATTCCTCATCAAAAGCGATAGAAGTTTATATTCATTATTTGCGGCTCAAGTTGAAAGAAAACAACGAGAAACGCTTAGTGCATAAAGTGCGTGGTGTGGTTTATGCACTCCGGGAGTAATCTTAATCAGATTTGTTAAACATAGAAATATTTCGCAGAATACTCACAATTTCAATTGGATCTAACCGCTTAGTATAATCTGGATCAACAAAAGCATACACGACTTTTCCCTCTTGAGAAACTACAAATGTAGCTGGAATGGGTAGTTCAAAAGATTCATCTCCATTGTATTTAGGTAAGACATGGCCTTGCTCTTGAAATACTGGTCTTAAATACTCCGGGATTTGAAATACAATCCCAAACTGACGCGCGACATCATTGCGGCGATCGCTCAATACTTCATACGTTATTTCCTGTTTTACTACAGTTAATGTGGTATAGTGGGGGGTCTGAGGTGAAATAGCAATTAGTGCTGCTCCTAATGTCTGGATTGCTGGTAATGCTTGCTGGAGTGCTTCTAGTTCCAAGCTACACAAAGGACACCAATGACCTCGAAAAAAGGAAATAACGACAGCACCACTAGCTAGTAGATTTTGTAATTCTATTGGTTGACCGAAAGCATTAGGTAGAATAAAGTTAGGAACAATATCACCTACTTTTAAACTTTGCTTAACAATACCTGATAAAATTAATTCATTAATAGATTTAACAATTAATGAATGTGCATGACTAGAAATGATTCCATTTTGTAAATGAATACGACAAATTTCATTGAGAGATGCTGCTAAATTTATAGTAATTTTCATAACTGTTCATTTATGCCTGTATCTACCTTTTTAGTATGTGATAGAGAAATATTGTTGTAGTAAAAATACTGAAAAGTAATCAAATATAATTTTATGAAAAAATTAACCCTTTTGACTGCTGACGGTTAACAGTCAACAGTCAATAATCAGACTGTGTAATTTCAAGACTTAACAGATGGTCACTGACAATTCTGGATATTTTTATGCACATTAACCCATACGTTCAATTAAATGCTCACCTACTCTTAAAGCATTAGCAATTATTGTCAAAGTTGGGTTAACAGCAGCACTGGAACGAAAGAAACTACCATCGACCACATATAAATTATCGATATCATGGGTGCGGCAATTAATATCCAACACAGAAGTTTGAGCATCTTCACCAAAACGACAAGTACCGCACTGATGCGCGACACCTTGCAATGGTAGTTTTTTGCGGAAATAGAAAGAGGCGGGAATAATTCTTTCACCACAACCAATTTTCTTCAATACCTGTGTCCAACGATTGACTAGACGATTGTAGGCTTCGGTGTTGTTTTCGGTGTAGTGCAACTGAATAGAATCATCCCGGAGTGTGACGCGATTATTGGGATCAGGCAAATCTTCCGCAGTTAACCACCAGTCTACCGAGTGATTAGCGATCGCTTCAAATGTATGTCTTTCCCTAAACGATAGTCCCAAAATTGATGGTGATTCTTGGGCAATCATATCTGCATTTACTTTACCTAGTAACTGCACATGACCCATTGGATAATCAAAATCTTCATCACCCCAGTAAAAATCATTGATGGCTAAGGTTTTTTGAAATGTAGTCAAATTTGATTTTGAACTCACCCCAATCATCGCTCCGTTCTGATGCTTCATGAAGTTCCTTCCCACCTGATCAGAACTATTCGCCAAGCCATTGGGATGTTGCTCATTAGCTGAACGCAACAATAAAGCGGCTGAATTAATCGCCCCACAGGAAACGACTACAATATCACTAGAAAAGAAATGAATTTCCCCATCAATTTCAACTTCCACCGTCGTAACTTCTCGTCCAGAAGGACTTGTATGTAGACGTTGTACTCTAGCTTCAGTCATCAGAGTGACATGATCATACTGTTCTGCTGGACGCACACAATTCACATCTGCATCAGCTTTTGCATCTACCAAGCAAGGAAAACCATCACAAGTATCGCAACGAATACAAGCACTCAAATGACGATTTACTTCATTGAGTTTAATCGCCAGTGGGAGATAAAACGGATGATAACCTTCATCCTTAAGTGAGTCATGAAGCTCTTGAATACGCGGTTCGTGACGAATAGCCGGATAGGGATAATCTTCCATTGCAGCAGGCTCAGTTGGATCTAAACCTCGCTTACCATGTACTTCGTAAAGTTTCTCAGCTTCAGTATAGTAAGGTGCAAAATCACGGTATTTCAGTGGCCATGCCGGCGAAATTCCCCCTTTATGAATTACCTGCTCAAAATCTTGTTCCCGCCACCGAAACAGCGCACCACCATACACTTTAGTATTACCACCGACAAAATAACCTGTACCAGGATAAATAGAATTTCCCTTGTGGTCATACCAAACTTCATGAGTGTGATAACGGTCTTTCTGTACTACTTCCACTGTATCCCAGTTAGCTTTTTCACGAGGTAAAAAAGCACCACGTTCCAGAATTAAAATTCGCTTCCCAGTGGGAGCAAGCTTATAAGCCAGCGTCCCACCACCCGCACCAGTCCCAATAATAATTAAATCGTAGTGTGCAGTAGTCATAACATCTTCTCCAGAGTTTAGTTGACAGTAATACTTTCTATATTTCCGTGTGATGTTTTACATATCATCAACCGATGGAGTAAGACTATAATCAGCCGATGCTTGAGCGCGACGACGGCTCATTTTCTGTTCGTAAGCATCATAAGCAATGCACATCCAAATCAAAGTCATAAATAGGATGTTCTTGTTAAAGCTTTCTGCGCCATTGGGAAACAAAGTACCGGCGGGAATAATACCGAATGCCAAAATGATGCTAAAGGTCATGAGTATTAGCAATAACCCTGTCCACCGCACCCAATAGTTAAGCGCAAACAATGCACCCAACACAATTTCGGCTAAAGGTAGTAACCAACCGTAGGGAATAGCGATTAACCAAGGTAAAGGGCCTATACCTTCCCATCCTGGTGGAATTCCCGGGCCAATAATTTGTAGTTTTTGAGTTAGGACTGTTTGGTAGAAACCGTTAGGAACACTGAAATTTAAGTAATTGGCAATACCGGAGATGAGAAAGAAAACGCCCATTGTGACGCGATTGACGATGAAAGCTGTGCGGAGGTTGAGTAGGTATTTCATGGTTAAATTCCAAAAAATCAAAATTTTTTCACGCAGAGACGCAGAGACGCAGAGAGTATTTATCGAGAGGGGGGTGTAAGGTGATTTAGTAATGTTGGTATGCCTGACCAACTGAGGTTTTGTTGAAATTGGGTAGGTTGAGCAGCTCGCCAAACCAGGGGGGTGGCTAAAATTAGTGCCGCCGCAGTAGTGGCAATTCCAGGCAGAAACGGGGTTTGCCCGAGTTGCATATGGGTGATGGAGCGATCGCGCTGAAATAATTCTTCGGTCAACCATTCGGTGGTGACTTTGCGATTATGGGTAGAGTTGGGTAAGAGTTGTAGATATGTTGCTTCGCGAATCAAATGACCGGCTTGTCCTTTGATTTGGACTTTGTTGAATAAGTTCGCCACACTTTCATTGAGTCCCAGTTTCATCAAAGTCCCGCGCATTTGGATTTCTACAGGAATACTGGGTCTACCTTCCCTCATCCGCTTGAGATTTTGCGCGATCGCAATTCCTTGTTGATAGGCGACTTGGGCTGTAGGTGGTTGGGGATTGTCGCTATCTGCGGCACAATCTCCCGCCGCCAACACTTCGGGGAAATCTGGAAGTTGTAAAGTTGGTGTCACCAGTAGCCGTCCTCGGTTGTTGGGGACTGGTAACTCCATCAATAAAGGATGCGGAGCAGTTCCAGCCGTCCAAGCGATCGTGCCGGCTGGTAAAACCTTTGTTTGCTCGTTTTGTTTGTACTCTACGCCGTTGGTTGTAATTTGAGTGACAGCCGCATCAAATAAAAAATCTACAGGAATCACCCGATTTTTTAGCGCACGTTGGGCTGTGCAACGCAAATGACTATTAACATCACCTTTGAGAATTTCTCGGCTACGGTTGACTAAGACTACCCGAACTTCACCAGCATCACCGCCCAATTCGTCATACCAAATGGGTAATAAATCTGCTAAGGTACAAGCCAGTTCAATCCCAGCTGGCCCTGCTCCAATAATGGCAACAGTCAGCAGTAAGCGACGGCGAGCTATGTCTTGAGTTTGGATGGCTTGATGTAGTCTGTGGCGCAAGTGTTTGCGGAGTGCGATCGCCTGTTCCCCAGATGTCAACGGCATCGCACATTCTGCCGCACCCGGAGTATTAAAGTAGGTGGTTTTGCTCCCCAGTGCTAACACTAAGTTACTATAGTTAAAATTTCTACCAGAAGCTAACCTAACTTGCTGTCGGTGTAGATCAATAGATAGAAGTGTATCCTGTACAAAGTTGACATTACTACCAGCTAAAAGTTCTCTGTATCGGGGATAAACTTGCTCGCTGTGGAGTTCGCCGCTTAACAGTTCATATAATAAGGGTTTGAAACTGAAGCGATCGCGCTGTTCAATTAAAATAATCGGATGGGAGTAATTTTGCTGGCTTAAGTGTAAAGCTGTGAACAGCCCAGCGAAGCCACCACCCAGGATGACTGCGGGATGAGACGCTTGCTGCATAGGTGTATAAGTTGCTTTAGTAGACTGCTTTTAGTATTACGGTACTTAGTAAGTCTTAAATGATGCAGTCTTAAAGCTTGGCTGAAAATTTCCAGGGAATTTGCAAGATAGTTTTCACCACTTTCTCAGCAATAATTCAGATTATGAATATATTAAATCAGCAATTTGCTTCAAATCTTGCAATACAGCATTAGCTGATTGATAGCGATCGCTAAAATGATAGCGCACCATCTTATCTAAAATTTCTGCTAATTCTGCACTGACTTCTGCGGATTCTCTCCACATCACATTACCTGTTTCAGTATCTGGTCGGAGTTCTTGGGGTGATATCCCCGTTAATGCTTGAATCCCCATCATACCGAGAGCATAAATATCACTAGCTAAACGGGGATGACCAGCAAATTGCTCTGGTGGCGAATATCCCCTCGTCCCGATGGCAACCGTAGCTAATTCTGTTTCTTCGCTGCTTACTGGCTGCATTAATTTCACTGCACCAAAATCAATTAATACTAATCGATTATCTTTAGCAGACCTAATAATATTTGTTGGTTTAATATCTCTATGAATTACCCGATGCTCATGTATAAATGCCAAAACTTCTAAAACTTCTTTGAGCATGGCAATCACAAAAGCTTCACTCTTGATATTTTCTGTAGGGGGTAATTCTTCATTTAATGTATGTCCAGGAATGTATTCTTCTATCAAATAAAATTCTTCACCTATTTCAAAATAAGCAAACAGTGTGGGAATTTGTTGATGTTTACCCAACACTTCTAAAATCTCTGCTTCAGTATTAAATAACCTGCGAGCAACTTGTAAAAATTTGGTATCTCGGCGGGCGGGCATTAACTGTTTCACGACACAACTAGGGTTTCCTGGTCTTTGGGTATCTTGGGCTAAATAAGTGCGACCAAATCCCCCCGATGCAATCACTGAAATAATTTGATAACGATCACTTAATAAGAAGTCGCCAGTATTTTTTTCTGGGGTGACACTAGCTGAATCTTTGTGAGAATGTAGGTCATGAAGTGCTGTAATAGCTGTAGTTACTTGAGTTTCTTGTAAGAGCATATTTAACTGCTCAATTGCTGCTTGTTGTTGTTCCACTTGCAGCAGTATGACCTTGGTTTGCTGCTGTGTTCTATAGGTTGTGTAGCTCATGACACTCACGCTACTCATAACTAAAGCTAAAACTGGAGGAATCAGGGGAAGCCATCCAGCTTGGAGAAACAAACCAGCACATATCCCGACTAAACCAGCTAAGGTTGTACCTCCCACTATTACCAATAACAAAGGATGTCGCAGTCGCCATCCCAACACGCTCCCCACTAATGACCAACTCCCAAGCCAAATTAGTTCTACCCAGTCAGGCCAATACCAAATTAGGGGTCGTTCATCCAAGACTGTGCTGAGGAGTTGACTGGCTATCTGGGTGTGGATAAAAACCGCAGGTGTTCTAGTTGGTTGCTTAGATGAGGCTGTGTAGGGTGTATATAACCCAGGATGAACACTGGCGGCTGTTGTACCAATAATTACTAGTTTATCTTTGACCCAATTGGGGTTAACTTGATTGTTCAGAACTTGAGTGAGAGTAACTGTTTGAGCCAAGTTGTTGGGATGGCGGTAATTTAGGAGGATTTGATAACCACGCGCATTGATATCTTGGTAACTACCGGAATTAGCTGAGAGAATGGGGAAGATAGTTTTGCCGAGATGGAAATTCTGGGGTTCAATAAAATCGACATTAATATCAGCTTGTTCGAGATAGTTAATTGCTGCTAAAGCAGCAAATGAAAATTGTGTAGTACAATTTTTGTCTGTTGGCTCAGAAAATAATAAAGCACGGCGAATAATTTGATCTTCCTGACTGTCAGGAATTAAATCGTTATAACCAATATTCTCAGGTGGTAAATTGGCTGGGGCTGGAATTTCCGACCTATCCATACTGCTAAACAAGCAAGTGCCAATAATATTGTGAGGATTTTCTAAACCATTGGCTAAATTGTTTTGCGTCGGGCGGTAAATATTTAAAGCAATGACACGGGGTTGATGAGATTCTAATTTGACTAAGAGTTTGTTAATAGTGGCATCTGACAGAGGCCATTTTTCTTGGGCTAAATCTTCTTCGGTAATTGTTACTACTAATATGCGTGGATCTGGTGGTTCTACAGGACGCGATCGCAATATCTGATCATAGGCTTTCAACTCCCAAGACTGCAACAATTTCAATTCCCGACTGACCCAAACTAAAGTCGTAACCCCTAGAGTAGTAACCAAAATTATTTGCCACCAGTGCTGATTAAAACTGGTGTCACGGTAACTCTTATCTTTGATGAACGCACTTTTGAGTCTGTTTAATATTCCACTAATCACGGCGTTGGGAAAGTAGCCTGAATTGGGGTGAGCGTAAAGTCACATAAGCTAGCTGTATTTAATGTAGCAAGTTACTGGCTTAGAGCATAGGCGCAGCCAGCCGCAGGGATCGCTGTTTTTCTACCCCAGCTTCAAACTATCTCCTCCTGTTGAGCATCTACAACTTGATTAGCTGGTGTTAGAGGGATTGCATCAGTAGATGGAGCAAAGGACTTTATCTGAGACTGTTCACTTCCATCACTAAAATAAGATCCAATAATCTTTTCATAGTTAGAAGCAACCGCTAAGAAAGCACCACCCAAAATATAGATAGGTAATGGTAGAGACAATCCTTTTAACCAGTCAAACAGTTCTGCTAAAGCAAATAATACCAAAAAGCAAGCCAACCAAACCCTCATATCTCCGTCCCCTCTTTCTCAGTAACTATATATATATAGGGTAAACAGCTTGCATGATACATGATGTCCATTTCACCCACAATTTTAGAGGCAGCAAGCAGAAGAGACAAGGGGATGGAAGCATTTCAGCTATGAACTTCTCCTAACAAGACTTCGCAGGGTGCGCCTGTTGCAGCCGGTAAGTTACCAGGGAGATGCAATTGTCGCCAGTAGGCTAAAACAGCAAAGGCGATCGCTTCTTTAAAATTGGCATTTAAACCTACGTCATCAGTGGTTAAAACTGGTATTTCTCCCAATAATAACTGCAAACGTTGTTGCAAATAAAGATTCCGACTACCGCCGCCACATAAAAAGACGCGGTTGGGCATTTCTGGTAAAAAGGTGTGGTAACTGTGCGCAATGGAAGCCGCAGTTAGTTCTGTTAATGTTGCCAGCATATCAGCTGGAGTTAGTTGATATGGTGCAGCATCTTGAAAACACTGATGCAGGTAATCTACACCAAATAACTCCCGACCTGTAGATTTTGGTGGGTGTAGATGAAAATATTCGTGAGATAACCATTGTTCCACCAAGGGATAGCAGGGATTACCGCTAGCTGCCCATTTACCCCCGTTATCGTAGGTTTTAGCACCATCCGTTAATTGCTGCACTGCTAAATCTAGCAAACTATTACCAGGGCCAGTATCCCAACCACGAATTTTATTTAACCAGTCGTCACGACGGGGCGGGATATATGCCACATTTCCAATACCGCCGACGTTTTGAATGCAACGTCCTTCTTGGGGGTGACTGAGTAAAAACGCATCTACTCTGGGTACAAGGGGCGCACCGTGACCACCAATAGCAATATCAGCTACGCGAAAGTTGCTAACAGTCGTAATTCCCGTCAGGTGGGCAATCAAATCACCACGACCCAATTGTAAGCTGTAACCAAGAGACAGTTTTCCTGCTCCCTTACTTTCAGGCGGTCGATGATATACAGTTTGACCATGAGAACCGATCAAAGTAGCTGACTGGTGGTTTTTTTGAATATTTTGGGCAGCTTGGGCAAAACTTTTGGCGATCGCATCATCTAATTCTGCTAATTCTGCCATTGACATGGCTACACCAGCACAAACCGCCAAGATTTTTTCTCGCAGTTCCCCAGGATAGGGATAGGTTTCCCCTGCTAGTAACTCAACTTGCAGATCCAAATCTGTACCGGAAATTTCTACCAAAGCGGCATCTATACCATCTACAGATGTGCCACTGATTAAACCAATCACGCGGGTAGGGGCAGTAGTTTGTCCAGTCTGGTGCATAAACAAAGGCTCTTATAAAAATATAAAAGGTAAAAGGCAAAAGATAAAATACCTGCGCTGTAGCCTTTTTACTGATTTTGAATAGTATTTTATTCCTGCTTTCCGCCATCGTGTAGTAGTTTAGTTGATGCCATTGCCCATGTCAAAAAATACTTGCTTCAATTGCTGTCATTATTCAGTTTTTATCGCTAGTAACAACGGCTGAGTAGTTTCCATCTATCAATGGCTTGAGTTTTCATCTGTTCTTTAACTTCACTGCTAGCCAAAAGACATTACTTTAAAGACTAATGATGATTTCATAGGAAGTTTACACTTGTTCTATAAAACAAATATTACCCATATATTTTTTAAGTAATTATACTATATTTTCCTTTGAAACAGATACAAAATATCACGGTTTTACACATTGAATCTATTATTCCAAATCTAGTAATTACATCCTAGTTTCTATTACGAATTAGTTACACAATTTACTTATACAAACAACCTTCAAGGCAACTCGAAAATATGTTTATCAAAAAAATTGCTTGTGCTGCTGCTCTTTCTGCATCTGCGATCGCTCCTCTTGCTTACGCTGGTTCTGCCCATGCTATTAGCTTGACCTACACTGCTGGTGCTTACCGTTCACCAGCCGTAACTAATCAAGGTGCTTTCTCTGAAAATGTCAACAATAGCAACTTTACAACTATTGATTTCAATGGTGTAACAGACAAAACATTTAAAGGTAACGAGCTGGTGAAATACACCTTTTCTGGCGGTAGCTATGCTACAAGTAAGGGAAGCACGGGTATATTTAATGATAATTGGGCCCCTGCTGGTGCTGGTGGTGAAGTAAATAAGAGCGAATATTTAGCAGTTTTTCAAAATAACTCTGTCAGTATCACAGCCAAGGATGGTGGCATTTTCAACTATTTTGGTCTTAATGCAGGTGCTTTAAGCCCCGGTAATACTTTTGAATTACTCAAGGGAGGAGTAACAGTTGCTAAATGGGACTACAACCAGTTGAACAATATTGCGACAGTTGTGGGTATAAACATGAACGACCAAAAGAATGGCTTCTTTGAGTTTTTCTCTGACAGCGCACTAGACAACTTTGACGAAATTAGGCTTTCCCAAGTTGGAGGCGGTGGATTTGAAACCGACAACCACACATTTCACCTTGGGACTGGTAAGTTCAATCCTAACCCCCAATCTACACCTGAACCTGGCGCAATCTTGGGGATGCTAGCTGTGGGTGGTATGGTGCTACAACAACGCCGCAAACAAAAGTTACAAAATGCTAAGTAGTCTTAATTGAAACTACGAGAGATTAGCCAAATTGAGCATAGATTATATTGCTTGTAAACTTGGCTAGGACTGAGACATTATTTAACTAAAAATACTCATGATTATCTCTCCACGATACTTTTAAGTGTCTGGAGATAATTTTTATTTATATCACATCAGAACCCTGGTTTCTCGGCTCTCACGAATGATGTAGATTATTTAGATATTTTCTCACTAGCAATGATGTGTAAATCGATATTTTTGAGTAAGCGCACTAATTTTTGAGTTAAAGACCCTTTGAGGAGAATTTGCCAACGCGATCGCTGACTTTCACCGATGACGATTTGAGTTATATGGTATTTCTCTGCGACTTGGGCGATCGCATTGGCTACGTTACTATTAGTCACACGCATAAAAGTGCCTGCAAATTCTCTACACAACTTTTCGCAGGTATCGATATGTAAGCTTTCCTCTTTGGTGAGAAAGCGGTCTGTATCGGCTACAAATAAAACATATAAAGGTGCATTCATGTAACCGGCTAGTCTAGCTCCCCGACGTAATAATTGTACTGAGTTGGGATAAGTCGATACACACACCAAGACTCGCTCATGAATATTACAGAATTTTCCGTTGGGAGTAGTAGCGATCGCATCTTCTTCCACATTGTCGGCTACTTCGCGTAAAGCCAACTCCCGCAATGCGATTAAATTTCGCCGTTGAAAAAAGTTATTGAGTGATTGCTGAATTTTGGCTGGTGCATAAATCTTGCCTTCCAATAACCGTTCCTGTAAAGTTTCTGGTGTGACATCTACTACTACAATTTCATCTGCTGCTTCCAGGATGCGATCGGGTACACGTTCTCTAACAACTACACCAGTAATCCGTGCTACTACATCATTGAGGCTTTCTAAGTGTTGTACATTCATGGTGGAGTAGACATCAATACCTGCTGCCAAGATGACTTCTACATCTTCGTAACGTTTGGCGCGTAGTGAACCGGGGACATTAGTATGGGCGAGTTCATCAATTAAGGCTAGCTGAGGCGATCGCTTTAAAATAGCATCAGTATTCATTTCTGTGAGTGTCAAATCTCCCCGCACAATTTGCTGGCGCGGTATAGTCTCTAGCCCCTCTGCTTTATCTGCTGTCTCTATCCGTCCGTGGGTTTCCAAAAGCGCGATCGCTACATCAATACCTTCCTGCTTAAGTGCTTGGGCTTCTTCTAGCATTCGGTAAGTTTTACCCACTCCGGGGGCCATACCTATAAAGATTTTGTGTTTGCCCTTACGTGCTGCATACATAAATAATTTGTGATGGGCTG
The DNA here is from genome assembly GCF_963920945.1 of Anabaena sp. CCY 9402-a. Taxonomy (NCBI): domain Bacteria; kingdom Bacillati; phylum Cyanobacteriota; class Cyanophyceae; order Nostocales; family Nostocaceae; genus Anabaena; species Anabaena sp. CCY 9402-a. The sequence continues at coordinate 33,438 of NZ_CAWUDL010000010.1, read as the reverse complement.
TACCCCGCTACGCTAATGTAATTCGTAATTCCAAATTTATGGGTGAGCTACAAGGAAAAAATTACGAACGATTTTGACGATTAATGTCTTGGAGGTCAAGGGCATAATTTAACCTCAAAACATTGACCCCTGGTTCACCAAAAATACCTAAAAATCTGCCATCAGTATATTTATTGATTAGAGGTAGAATTTCATTTTCTTTCACATCACGGGCGCGGGCAACTCTTTCTAACTGTTGTCTAGCGGCATTGACGGAAATATGGGGATCTAATCCAGAGCCAGAAGTGTAGATTAATTCAGCCCAAGGTTGAACATTTTCATCTCGTAGTTGATTAGCTGTTTCGATGATTCTGTTGATTAATTCTGGATTGCCAGGAGCAAGATTGCTAGCACCAGATATACCAATGGGTCTGGCTTTTCGACCTTGAGAGTATCTGACTGTACTAGGACGACCATGAAAATATTTATCTGAGATAAAGACCTGACCAATTAAGGCTGAACCTATTGGTTGAGCCTCTATACTTTGCATGATACTACCATTAGCTTGAGAAGGAAATAAACCTTGACCAATTACTAAAATTCCCAAGGGATAAATGATTGCTGTGATTAACCAAAGTACCAGGGTAATACGAATTGCTCTGATAATTTCTCGAATAAATGACATATAAAATTTTCCAGCTATTTTGATCTATTGGGAAGAATTACAAGGCTTTAGCCACCAGGTTTATCATCTTTCATTAATAATTTAAACTGGTTAAAGCTATTAATTTCTTTTTTCATACTTTCTAACTCTATAACCGCCCAAAGAAATAAAAATTTTTTATGACTTCTGACTTTTGCGTTTTACCTTGTTAGGCCAGTCCCACCAAGGTAATTAGCATATCTATCAATTTAATGGCAATGAATGGTGCAATCACTCCGCCTAAGCCATAAATCAAGATGTTGCGTTGTAGCAATTCGTTAGCTGTAAGAGGTCTAAACTTGACACCTTTTAAGGCTAAGGGAATTAAAGCGGGAATGATCAAGGCGTTGTAAATCAATGCTGATAGTATCGCCGAGTTGGTACTGGTCAAATTCATAATATTGAGACTTCGCAGATTAGCCCCCATAAAGATAACTGGGAGAATTGCAAAATATTTAGCAATATCATTAGCAATGGAAAAGGTTGTCAACGCTCCCCGTGTAATTAGCAGTTGTTTACCAATGCTGACAATATCAATTAATTTAGTGGGATCGGAGTCCAAATCTACCATGTTGGCGGCTTCTTTGGCAGCTTGCGTACCCGTATTCATGGCTACACCAACATTAGCTTGAGCGAGGGCTGGCGCGTCGTTAGTCCCATCTCCTGTCATGGCTACGAGTTTGCCTTGGGCTTGTTCCCGTTGAATCACACTGATTTTGTCTTCTGGTGTGGCTTCGGCGATGAATTCATCAACGCCTGCTTCTTGGGCAATCACAGATGCAGTAATGTGGTTATCACCTGTGAGCATGATGGTACGTACACCCATGCGGCGTAATTGCTCAAAGCGATCGCGGATGCCTGGTTTAACAATATCTTTAAGATAGACAACGCCATAGATTTCATGATCTAAGCACACAGCCAAAGGTGTACCTCCCTGTTGGGATACTTTTTCGTAAGCAGTATCTAATTCGGGTGTACTTTGACCATTCCGAGAACGGACAAATCCTTTAATCGCCCCCACTGCACCTTTACGCGCCTCCCTTCCCCCTGGTAAGTTAGTACCGCTCATGCGGGTTTTTGCAGAAAATTCGACTCCTTGGGCTTGGTTGAAGTCGAAATCAAATCTTGCACCCAGTTTTTCGGCGAGGCGGGTAATGGATTTACCTTCAGGGGTGTCATCAAAGACACTAGCAACCCAAGCGACACTTGCAATCTCCTCCATTGCATGACCGTTAATGGGGATAAACTCTTCCGCCAAGCGATTCCCTAGTGTGATTGTGCCGGTTTTATCGAGAACTAGGGTGTTAATATCACCGCAGGCTTCTACTGCCCTACCTGATGTGGCAATGACGTTAAATTGAGCGACTCTATCCATACCAGCGATGCCGATGGCACTGAGTAAGCCGCCGATGGTGGTGGGAATTAAGGCTACTAGTAAGGCGACTAAAATGGAGACGCTGACGGGACTATCGGCATAGAAAGCAAAGGCTGGTAAGGTAACGACAACCAACAGAAACACCAAGCTCAAAACCGCTAATAATACCGTCAGGGCGATTTCATTGGGGGTTTTGATGCGTTCTGCCCCTTCAACGAGGGCAATCATCCGGTCAATAAAGCCTTTACCGGGATCGGCGGTGACGCGGATAATTAATTCATCGGAGAGGATGCGTGTACCACCAGTCACAGAACTAGCGATATCTGAGCCTGATTCTTTCAGAACTGGTGCAGATTCCCCAGTGATGGCTGATTCATCCACTGAAGCCACACCCATAATTACTTCCCCATCGGCGGGAATGGTATCTCCAGCGACTAGATAAATGGTGTCGCCTTGTCTGAGACTAGGGGAAGGAACTTCCGAGATTGTGCCATCGGGGGAGAGTTTTCTTGCTAGGGTTTCTGATTTAGTGGAACGTAAAGTATCGGCTTGGGCTTTACCTCTTCCTTCTGCTAAGGCTTCAGCGAAGTTAGCAAACCAAACGGTGAAGAATAACAGCCCTGTTAAAATGCCGTTGAACAGTTGGGGGTTTTGCTGTTGGGTTGTGCCAAATAGATTGGGATTGATGGTGACGGCTAAGGTGATGAGTGTCCCCATCCACACCAAAAACATCACGGGGTTTCTGATGGCAGATTTGGGGTTGAGCTTGATAAAAGCATCCCAGATGGCTCTGAGGTAAATGTTTCTAGTCTTGATTCGGCCTTTTTTGCGGGCTTGACGGCGAGATTTAGTTTTAGCGGTAGATGCAACTGGATTCATATTCTGGGGATTGGGGATAAATCAAGTCAAAAGTCATAGACGCGAAAGCGGCTACTCTACGAGAACGCTAAAAGCGAACCCGGAGGGTAAGTCAAAAGTCAAAATTAAATAACTCTTGGGAACTGGGGATTGGGCATTAACAGTGAACAGTTTCAAGTGACTGATAGCTGATTTAAGTCTCCCCTCTTCCCTTCTAACTACCAGACGCTAGTTTAAACCCTTCAGCAATAGGGCCTAGTGCTAACACTGGGAAAAATGTTAACACTCCCAAAATCAAGACGATGCCGGCTGTAACTGTTGTAAATATTAAGGAATCTGTTTTGAGTGTGCCAGGGGTTTGGGGTACTGTTTGCTTGCGAGACATACTATCAGCTAACAATAAGACGGCAACCATCGGAATGTAGCGTCCGGCGACGATGGTGATGCTGGTGCTTAAGTTCCACCACAGGCTATTATCTGTGAGTCCTTCTAAGCCAGAACCATTGTTGGCACTAGCTGAGGCATACTCATAAACTACTTGAGAAATCCCATGAAAGCCTGTGTTGGTAATGCCAGAAAGGGAAAAGGGATAGGCGAGGGCGATCGCACTGGGAATTAAGATTAATATGGGGTGAATCAGTAAGACGACGCTGGCGAGGACGATTTCGCGTTTTTCGATTTTGCGTCCAAAAATTTCTGGGGTGCGTCCCACCATCAAGCCGGTTAAAAATACGGTGAGAATTAGATAAACAAATAGATAAGCTGTTCCTGTACCTTGCCCACCCCAGATAATTTGCAGGAATAAGTTAAATAATGTCGCAAATATTCCTGATGGCATGAAGGAATCGTGCATCCCGTTGACTGCACCTGTCATGGTTGAGGTTGTCGTGACTGCCCATAATGCTGTCTCTGCCCAACCAAATCTTAATTCTTTCCCTTCTAAATTTGGTTGATCTACACCCAAAGTCCCGTTTACTATGGGATTTCCTTGGAGTTCTCCCCCGGCGGCTACCCAAATTAGAATTACAAATACTACAAATACCATCCAAAATAATAGCCAAGCCTGTTTCATGTTTTCGGCGAATACGCCATAGGCATAAATCATGGCGGCGGGGATCGCAATCATGGTGATGATTTCGAGCAAGTTAGAAGCACTGTTAGGATTTTCAAAGGGATGAGCAGAGTTAGCAGTAAAGAAACCACCGCCGTTTTCACCCAACATTTTGATCATTTCAAAGGAGGCTACTAGCCCTCTGGCTATGTATTGAGTACCTCCCTCTAGAGTGGTGACTTCTAACGGTGGTTGTAATGTTTGCGGTACACCTAATAAAACTAAGGCGATCGCACCAATCACTGAAATAGGCAATAATATTCTAGTAACGGCACGGATCAGATCAACGTAAAAATTCCCCAGTTTTTTGCCTGTGAGTCCCCGAATAAAGGCAATACCTACTGCTATCCCCGTAGCAGCTGAGGTAAACATCAAAAATCCTAACGCTGCAACTTGGGAAAAGTAACTCAGGGTTGTCTCAGGAGTATAGTGTTGCTGGTCGGTACTTGTGACAAATGAAACTACAGTATGCAGTAGGATATCCCAACGAGGAGCAGCAAAGCCATTGGGATTCCAAGGTAACAACCTCTGAAAATATATCAGTGAATATACAAGAATACCCATGCACAGGTTAGTGTATAGTATCGCTCGCACATACTGCCAACCCGTCATTTCATCTTTTGGGCGAATACCAGCAAGAACGTAGAAGCTGCGTTCTATCGGATTCATTAACCGATCTAATAATGTCCTTTCGCCAAGGAACACACGGGCTATGTATTTACCTAAAAGGGGTGTGATTGCTATCACAATACATAGCGTTAAACCAATTTGTAATAAACCTTGTCCCATTTATTTTGTACTCAATTTTTAGCCAATACTGTCTAATTCTTAGAGATAAAAAATAACCTACTTGTCTAGAGGAGTGTGAGCAATTTGGCAATATTTCACACCACCTCATTCATTTAGCGGTAGTTACAGTTTGCTGTCTTGATGATTTTGTAGTAGATGTTTAAAGTTTCCATCAAGAACACTTAAATTAATTTCATTTTTACTCTGTGCCTCTGTGTCTCTGTGGTGAAATTAAGAGATTTTTAACCACCGAGACACGGAGACACAGAGGAATCATATGATATTTAACGGGTCTACATCTATTGTTAAGCTAACGCTATCACAACAGAGCGATCGCACTTCTTCCCAGTCGGGTAATTGGGGTAAGGCTTCTGAGTCGAATTTGAGTAATATTTGCCAGCGAAAACGGTTGGCGACGCGCATCACACTAGCTGGTGCTGGCCCTAATATTTCAAATCCTGCCTTCGCTGTTAAAGCTGTGGCGATGATTTGGGCTGTATTCTGGACTTGGATGGGATCAAGGCTACTCAAGCGCAATAAGATTAACCTGCCTGTGGGTGGATAATTGAGGTCTTGCCGTTGTTCTAGTTCGGCTTGCACGAATGAATGATAGTCGTGATTTCTGACTGCTTCAATGACGGGATGTTCTGGGGTATAAGTTTGCATAATTACTCTACCTCGATCGTCACCTCTGCCTGCACGTCCAGCTACTTGAGTCAAGGTTTGAAAGGCTCGTTCGCTGGCGCGATAATCTGACAGGTGCAGTAAGCCATCAGCCGAAACCACTCCCACTAATGTGACTTGGGGTAAATCTAAGCCTTTGGTAAGCATTTGTGTCCCCACTAGTAAATTTGCTTCGCCGTTAGCAAACCGAGTCAGTAGGGTACGATGTGCGCCTTTGGTGCGGGTGGTATCGCTATCAAAACGGATGTAAGTCAAGTCTGGGAACTGTCGGCTTAATTCTTGGGTGACTCGCTGAGTCCCGCTACCAAAGAATTTCAGGTAAGGGGACATACATTCAGGGCAGTTTTGAGGATGCGATCGCACATAATTACAGTAATGACAGCGTAAAAGTTGTGGTGCGCCTACTTCGATTTGGTGGTAAGACAAGGACACATCACAATGGGGACATTCCAAGACATAACCACAGCTACGACAAGAGACAAAGGTGCTGTGTCCCCGGCGATGGATAAATAAAATCCCCTGTTGTTTTGTCTGTTGTAGTTGTTCTAAAGCTTGTTGTAGCGACCTACTAAATATAGAACGATTCCCGTCTTGCAGTTCTTGCCGCATATCCACTATTTCTATTGGCGGTAGGGGGCGAGAGTTAATGCGTTCGGGGAGGGATAGGTAATGAGTGCTGAGTGCTGAGTGCTGAGTTCTGAGTGCTGAGTGCTGAGTGCTGAGTTCTGAGTGAGGGAGTGAGGGAGCGAGGGAGTGAGGATTGGGGTAAAATCTCCCCTGCTCCCCTGCTTCCCCTGCCTCCCCTGCTTCCCCTGCCTCCCCTACTTCCCCTACTTCCCCTGCTCTCTGCCCCCTGCCCCCTGCCCCCTGCCCCCTGCCCCCTGCCCCTCCTCCCCCCACATTCACCCAACTCTCTAAGGAAGGTGTTGCTGAACCTAAGACTAAGGGGCAATTTTCCAATTCTGCCCGCCATTGAGCGACGGTGCGGGCGTGGTAGGTGGGGATGGGTGAGTCTTGTTTAAAGCTGGAGTCGTGTTCTTCGTCGAGGATGATTAAACCTAAGTTGGGTAAGGGTGCAAAAATGGCACTACGTGTGCCGATGATAATTTGCGGCTCGCCGGTAAGCATTTGTCTCCAGGTGTCGTAACGTTCGCCTTCGGAGAGTGCGCTGTGATAGACGCTGATTCTACTCCCAAAGCGGGCGCGAAACCGATCTGTGAGTTGGGGTGTGAGTCCAATTTCTGGGACTAAAACTAATGCTGATTTACCCTGCTTGATCAGAGGGGCGATCGCTTGCAAATATACTTCTGTTTTGCCTGAACCTGTGATTCCATGCAACAAGACTTGATGAAATCCCTCTAGCTGTTGAATGGTTTCTAAGGCATTGGCTTGGGCTAGATTTAATGATTTTGATGTATCTAAAGCTAATGCTTGACCTTGTTCTCTTCGTAATATTTCCCGTTCTTCTATAACAATGTAACCTTTTTGTTCCATCGTCTTGAGGACAGAGGAACTGGCGTTAGTAATTTGCAATAATTCACTTTGCCACAACTCACCGCCACGTTTTCGCAATACTTCTAAAATTTCTCTCTGTCGCGTGGTTATATCTCTCTCTATGGTGTCAATTAATATCACTGCTTTTTGTCTTTTTGGTCGAGTTGTGCGCGGAGGTTCTAAATAGCTTTCTACTAAACCAATTCGCAGCAATTCCCTCACTCCCCGATAGGCAGATTTGACTTTTTGTTGTAAATAAGCGAAACTATAATCCCCTGCTGATTGAGCCTGCAAAAGTTTAAGAATTTGCTGCGCTGTTGGACTCAAAAAAGCAGTAGAAGTTAATATGTCTTTTTGTTTGATAATTAACCGGATACGACGTTGCGATCGCCCTAATAATCCAGGTGGTAATGCCACTCGTATCACTTGAATTAAAGGTGTATAGTAATATGATGCTACTTTATTTAACAATTCCCAATAAGCACTGCTAAAAAAGGCCGAACTGACTACATCTTCTACTTCCCGGATTTTTTCTAGTGGTATGTCAATGTTGGGTTGGCTCAATAATCTAACTGCGATCGCGCCTAATTGTTGTGCGCCAAAAGGTACACTTAATATGTCTCCTGGTTGAATTTCTAGTTGGGCAGGTAAACGGTAAGTAAACAGTCCTGTATTCCCTGGACAATCTACTAGGACTTCGACGTAGCGATTTCTATTAGTTGATGTTCGGTAAAAGTCCGTAGTCTCATGAACCACCAAATTATGTGAATTTACGTTATTAATATACATGGTGTCTAAAATGTAAAGATAAATATTCTTATTTGTGTGAACTGGAACAGCAAAATTCGCTGAAATCGCCAAATATAAAATTTTCCTCCTGTAGAAGTAAAATGTATTTCACAATACTTTTATCACCCATAATACTTGATAAGTTTCCTCTTATGTAATCTACTAGACAAATTGAACTCACCCATACGTGCAATAAATATTTGAAGTCTACTATAAAAAATCAAACTATATCCCTGAAGATTTCCGAAATAGTTTATCTATTTACTAAATAGGGAATAGCGTTTTTCAGCCCGTTGATAGATATTCAATCCTTTCTATATATGAGATGCTTTTATACAAACATTTTTTTGGAAATAGTAAATTGCCTGATTATTAGCATTAATAATTTTTATCCTCACCTGATAACTCCAGACCCACAACTACGACGATTAATTCCATAAATCTCAATTAAACACCCCAAAAATTTACAAAAGTTCAAATTCTGTGATATCTAACTGTATTTTATCTAAATGTTCAAATTGATAAAGGTTGAAGGTGTTTGACAGATTTGGAAATTAATAAAACAATAAGTGTATATATGTTGTGACTGAGAAAATAAAATCTGGGTGTAAAACTAATATGATGGAGAAGTTCAAGTTAGTGGCAATAAATAACTGTCAATTAAAAATTAATTTTAACTTCTATCAATAAATTCGCATCAGGCTGGTTTTTGTGATCAAACAGGTGCATTCATACTTAGGGAACTGTCAATTATTATTAGTGAACATCTGCCATTAAATTATGTACCAAACCAAGCAACAATCCCTCAAGGAAACTATGAATATTGCTGAATTGGGAACAATGGAAATACTTGAGAATACTGTTGAACAGGAAGAAGAAACTCTTGACAGTTTGGAACTAGTCATAGAAGAAGAAGTCCCAACCGTAGAACATCTGGAGTCAGATGAGCGGGATGGGGATCAAATGGCAGCTGCTCGTCCTTCTGGGTATAATAAAACCGAGCATGATGATGCTGTAGGTGCATTTTTTAAAGAAATGGCACGCTACCCATTACTCAAACCTGATGAAGAGGTAGAGTTAGCTAGGCGAGTCAAATTTTTAGAAGACGTCAAAGATTTACAAGATGCTCTGCAATTAGAATTAGCAGAGCAACCTACCAAAGCGCAAATAGCTGCACGATTAGAAGTTACAGAAAAGCAGCTAGAACATCGTTTATATCAAGGTCGAGTTGCCAAGCGGAAAATGATTCGCTCGAACTTGAGATTAGTAGTATCAATTGCGAAGAGATATTTAAATCGGGGAGTTCCTTTTCTAGATTTAATCCAAGAAGGGGCAATGGGTTTAAATCGGGCGACAGAAAAATTTGATCCCGATAAAGGATATAAATTTTCTACCTACGCTTATTGGTGGATTAGACAAGCCATTACCAGAGCGATCGCTAATGATGCCAGAACTATCCGTCTACCCATCCACATCGTAGAAAAACTTAATAAACTCAAAAAAGCCCAACGGGAACTCAAGCAAAAACTCCGCCGCAACCCCTCCGAAGCAGAAATGGCTGAAGCGTTGGAAATCAGTGTCCAACAACTGCGCCAACTGCAACAGTTAAGAAGACAAGCACTTTCTCTCAACCACCGTGTCGGTAAAGAAGAAGACACGGAACTGATGGATTTATTAGAAGATGAAGACAACTTGTCTCCTGAAGCAAAAATGAATGAAAACATGATGCGTCAGGAGATTTGGGAGGTTTTAGGAGATGTTCTTACCCCACGGGAAAAAGATGTGATTTCTCTCCGCTATGGTTTGACAAGTAGCGAACCCTGCACCCTAGAAGAAGTGGGTAATATGTTCAATCTCTCCCGTGAACGAGTGCGCCAAATTCAAAGTAAAGCTATGCGGAAATTACGCCGCCCTCACATAGCTAAACGTCTCAAGGGGTGGCTGATTTGAAGGCAGGGGGCAGGGAGCAGGGAGCAGGGAGCAGGGGGAGAAAAACTAATGACTGTTGAGTGTTGACTATTGAGTGTTGACTATGGACTAATGACTATGGACTATTGACCATAGACTCATGACTGTACATGGTGATTTAATTGTGCGTTTTGCTGAACCTGATGATAGCAAAGCACTATTTGGCTTAATTCAAGGGCTAGCGGAGTACGAAAAACTATCTCATGCTGTAACTGGCGATGTTTCCGCATTACAGGAGCATTTATTTGGCTCACGAAAGTATGTAGAGGCAATATTAGCCGAATACTCAGGTAAAGCTGTAGGTTTTGCGCTATTTTTTCATAATTACTCAACCTTTTTGACTAAACCAGGGCTTTATCTTGAAGACTTGTTTGTTTTACCAGAGTATCGGCGGCAAGGCATTGGCAAAGCACTGCTGATAAAATTAGCTCAAATTGCTGTGGAAAGAGATTGCGGCAGGTTAGAGTGGAGTGTTCTTGACTGGAATGAGTCAGCGCAGGCATTTTACCGAAGCATGGGAGCATCGATTTTAGACGAATGGAGAATTTGCCGCGTCACAGAGTTAGCAATTAGCCAGTTAGCAGCTAAAGAATCATGAAGTTTGACAGACCGTCTTTTGACGCAGGTAATTCAGTCGCCTGAAAATTATATAGGAAGATATTGGGCTGAATAAGCCTTTGTTGCAGAGAGAACACAAAATGAAGAAAATTTTTTCAATCTTACTGTTAGGCATAGCAATCTTCACTTTTGCCTTCAGTAATTCCGCTTTGGCTGCTGACAGTGTAAATGGAGCAAAAGTCTTTAGTGCTAACTGTGCTTCCTGTCATGCAGGTGGTAAGAATCTGGTGCAAGCTAATAAAACCTTGAAGAAAGATGCCTTGGAACAGTTCGGTATGTACTCAGCAGAGGCGATTATTGCTCAAGTAACAAAGGGTAAAAATGCCATGCCTGCTTTTAATGGTCGTTTAAAGCCTGACCAAATTGAAGATGTAGCAGCTTACGTCCTGGAACAAGCAGATAAAGGCTGGTAAGTAGAATCAGGCAGAAATTTTCTCATCTTTTTCAATGGAAGAGTTATCCTGCACTAATCCAGGTTCTCTAAAAAATAATCCCTCCATCTAAAAATATAGAGAGAGGGATTATTTAGTATTCAAGATGATGCCAGTAAAGCATTAATATGTCGGCGTACAAGGTATTGTTGTTGCTCTGCCGAGAATTGCTCAGGACAGATGACAACTCCAGTACCAATGCCATCCACTAGGGCGATGAGTACATTGGCTTCGAGAGTTACATCAAGATCGACTCGAATCAGATTAGCTGTTTGCAAGTCAGCTAACTCTTGAGAAATAAGTTGCTGTAAAATGTCATAGCGTTTTTGGTGTTTTTGAACTAGATGTTCGCGCCCGATTGAATAGCCCAAAAACGCCACCCAAACTTTCCAATCGGCTTTGTCACTCATCTTCAGAGGGAGAGCCGTAAGAATCATCTGTTCTAGCCTGTCAATTCCTTGCCGTCCCTTGACACAGAATTTCATGTCCTCTAGGACGTTTTTAAACACTCGTTCTAGAGCAAATAAGATGAGTTCTTCTTTATCTCGAAAGTAGTGGGTCACAACGCCCGTAGAAGAGCCAAGTTCCTGCGCGATCGCCCGCATACTAGCACGATCTAATCCTTCACGGATAATCACCCGCCATGCCGCATTAGCAACTTCAATGCGGCGATCGTCATAACTCATAACTCTCCTTAGTTTGCAGCCACATAAAATAATTATCTTGACATCTCATCATAACAGTTGTTATATTTCCTTTGCGACATAACAACTGTTGTCATATTTTTTCTTTTACATACCTGGAGTTTGCTATGATCCGACCAATCATGCCCGACGACAAAGATGCACTAATTGCCTTAGCCGACTCTATCGAACTCTTTTCATCCGACGAACTAGAGGAGTTGCGTCAGATGTTGACCGATTCGTTGAGCAAAGATAGCAACACTCATCCATTCTGGATTACAGACGACGATGAAGGACTTGTGGGATTAGCCTACTGTGAACCCGAACGAATGACTAGCGGGACATGGAACTTGCAATTGATTGCCGTCCACCCGACTCACCAAAGGCAAGGACGTGGTGCGAAACTGCTACTCTTTGTAGAGCGGACTTTGGCAGACCGGGGTGCGCGGGTATTACTAGTAGAGACGATGGGTACTCCAGATTTTGAGTATGTGCGAGCGTTCTATCGAAAGAACGGTTACGATGAGGAAGCACGTATACGCGAGTTCTATGCAGAAGGGGCGGACAAGATTGTTTTCCGCAAGGCACTATCTACTCAGGGGTAGCTTATGCAGTGGACTAGCCATAGCATAGCTGGCAACTGAAAGCCATCTTGATGCAACTACTCAATTCAGATTACGTCTAATGCCAGCCAGCTAAAAACCCGGTTGAGCCGCCTGCCGAGAGATATTGGTGAGGATGCAGAAGTTACTGGAAATCCATAAGGATTAAAGTTCTTACTACGAACTTCAAGACATAAATTAGAGATTTCTGTCTAATTATTTGATTTCTCATATTCGATTAATTAGATAACATCAGAATTAGGTTAGACACAATATCAGAAATGTTGCACAAATATTGGGCAACTGTAAAAATGGCTGTACAAATTTATTTTTTGCGGTTTGATTCGCGCCTACCATCATTTATTTGTATTTTTATTCAGCCATTCCTAAGTATTGATGCAATTCCTCTCTACATTCCATTATGTCTAACTAATTTTGTTGTTAAATATGATTGATTCAGGAGCAAGTTAGATGGCTAATATCACAATTGATGAGATTTATGCTACAGGTCATGATTTGTTTCAAGATTCTGAAACCTTTCTTGATAAATTGACTAATCAAACAATAGAATTGATTGCCGGCGGTGGTTATAGTAGTGGCTTTGGATTTGGTACTTACAGTGGCTCTTATTCCCAAGCTTCTTACAATTCTTTTCCGAGAAGCTACTACTCAGGAGGCTATGGCTATGGCTATGGCTATGGACATGGAAAATGGTTTTAATTCATAGCTCATAAATCTAAGTTGTCATCGGAAAAGTGATTTAAAAAACTTTTCCGATTGTTGTATGATGAAATTTGACTTTCTTCATCAAGTCGGTACTAATTCGCCTGGACGTAGCTTTGACCACTTACCTGTTTCTTGTTTAAAGCTGAGACAACCAACCACATCCCATTCCATTTCAATCACATCTTCTTGAGTACGGATGTTAACGTTGATAGAAGGTTCATTGGGATCAAAATTTGGGGTTTCTGTTAAGTGGGGCTGTTGGTGCTGTGTCTCGACGGCATTATAAGTTACACAGCGATCTACATAGTGGCAGTTTACGCAAATACACATAATAGAACCAACTCCAGATGCCTTGATTATTGTTAATCTAGCTTAAGCCAAACCTTTATTCACCTGTTGCTGGGTTGATTTTTATTAAGATGTACCCTCATGTTCTTACTAACTTAGCTCCTGAAAATTGGCCTTTTAGTCTGGAAAGGTTGCCACGAACTGCTTACATGGTAGGTGGTGCAGTGCGGGATGCTATCTTAGGTAGAAAGCGTGAATATTGGGATCTTGATTTTATTATCCCATCGGATGCGGTCAAGGTAGCAAGAGCGATCGCACATCATTACCAAGCAGGTTTTGTCTTACTCGACTCAGAACGTCAAATTGCTCGTGTGGTGTTTCCTGATGCGACTGCTGATTTTGCTCAACAGGAAGGACAGAGTTTAGAGACTGATTTACATAGAAGGGATTTTACAATAAATGCGATCGCCTATAATCCACACACCCAAAAAATCATCGACCCTCTACACGGCTGTGATGATATAGAGTTGGGTCTATTACGCATGATATCACCCAGCAATTTAGCCGATGACCCTCTGCGCCTATTGCGTGCCTATCGCCAAGCTGCTCAACTGGGTTTTAATATTGAGCCAAATACCCAAAATACTATCCGTGCTTTAGCATCGCATATATCCCAAGTAGCCGCAGAACGAGTCCGGGTAGAAATTGGTTACTTGCTAGCTAGTTCTCAGGGTACACCTTGGATAACTAAGGCTGGGGAAGATGGGTTACTTGCACCATTCTTTCAAAACGCCACTTCTAAAAGCTTCGACAAACTCGCAGCAGTTGACACCGTAGCGACATTAGTTACAGAAAATTGGCCACAGCTAGGTGTAGAACTACAACATTATGTGCGTGATACAGTCAAAACTACTTGGTTAGGTCTTGCTAAACTGGCCTGTCTTGTCCATCCAGAGCCAACAACAGCAGAAAACGAACTACAGGAACTTACCTATAGCCGCGCTGAAGTTCGCGCTATCACTACTGCTTTGAAATTGTTCCCTCAGCTAAAGTTAGCTGATACCGTGCGAGAACAGTATTTTTTATTCCAAGAAGCAGGAATTGTATTCACGGCTACAATTTTGTTAGCCTTAGTATACGATAATCTGGTAGAGCCGATGTCTGGCACAAATCCTTTCGGGGTATACGCACCATTGATCAGCCGCTACCTTAACCCTGATGATCTGGTCGCTCATCCCACTCAGCTAGTAAGTGGTAAAGATATAATGATAGCACTAAATATTCCGCCATCGCCAGTTGTAGGTCAACTGCTGACGGAAATTGGTGTAGCACAAGCTGAGGGGAAAGTCTCAACACCCCAAGAGGCGATAGATTTGGCGAGGGAGATAATTACTAATTCGTAATTTATTGCTTACCATTCACGATAGAGCTTTTGGGCATGAAACATAATTTCTTCGTTGGGTAGGCGAATCTTGGCTGGCTGGCGAGGATAAGATGTTTCAATGGTGCGTGTATCTTGCTCTACAACTGTTTCCACTGCACTTAATATAAAGCGTCCCATTAATGGCTTGAAGATTGGGTGTTTGGGTTGGCTATAGACTAAAACGAAGGTTTTAGTTTGGGTTGCGGTTTCTGGGTACAACGCATGAACTTGCAAAACTTCTCCAATGGGGAAATCAGCACGAAAAGTTGTCAGTGCGGGGAAAGCATATTCTAATATGCCTGTGTACGTCTTGGGTGCAGTGAGGACAACAGGATTTTTGAGGATATCATTCCAGGTACTATCTGCACGATCTAGTTCTTGCACAACTTGAGCATGATAGCCATCATGCTCAAATAGGGGGATGCGATTGGCTTTTATGCCAAATAACTCTCGGTGTGTGCCGTTTTGATGGTTGTAGTCATAGTTGATAGATATACTGTCCACAAAAGTACCGCGAATACTTTTTTCTCCAGCTACACCTAAAAAGCTCATACCTGCACTGAGTGTGGAGATGAGATTCGGGACGGGAATTTTGGGAGTATAGCCGCCGTATGTCCAAATACAATCGTCTTGAATCACTAGTTCCAAAGGACTCGTGAGGGGTTGGCTTCCCACTTTACCAGCATTGTGAAGTCTTCCCTGTCCATCAAACTCTAGCGCATGGAAGGGACAGGCAATTGTACCCCTATCTGAACAAATCCAGCCATCTGATAACGGTGCTTGCATATGTGGACAAATGTTATCAAGGGCAAAAACTTCACCTTGTTGATTTTGCCACAGTACATAATCTTGTCCATTCAAGGTGATTTTATGAGGTTTGTTAATGCCTAGCATGGAACGATGAGCAATTAACCACGGTGCGCCAGGCAGAATTGCTTCCATAGGAGTCTCCCAAGTAAGGTATGTGAAATGAATGCGATCGCTCAACGTTCGCCATCACTAGATTAAAATTGTGACGAAAGTTTCATATTTAAATCTAAAAATACGACATATTCTTCATGTTTGTCAACTATGATTAGAAAAAAATCAGACTCTACTTTGATGCGTCGTCAACCGCAGCAAAAGCGGAGTCAAGAACGAGTAGAGAAAATTCTCCAAGCAGCAGCAGAAGTATTTGTAGAGGTGGGATATGAAGCTGCAACCACCCACATGATTGCGGCGAAGGCTGAAACGGCGATTGGTTCTCTATATCAGTTTTTTCCTGATAAATTAGCAATTTTTCACGCTCTGGAAACTCGTCACATGGAACAGGTGACAAAGATTAATATCCAGATGATGCAGTCAGCAGACAAGCAAAAGCCATTATCAGAGTTTATTGAACGCATGGTGAATACCTACGCGGAATACTTTGAAAATCCTATGTCTCGTGTCGTGTATATCCAGTATTTTGTTGCACCAGATTTGTTTCAGTTATTTGATGAAACCTTTAATGAGCAGTTAGTCACACAATTCGCCGTCTTTTTTCGGCAGTGGAATCCAGATTTAGCGGTAGAAAAAAGCGAACTTTTAGCAGAAACGGTTCACATATGTTACAACTCTTTACTACTGAATGCTTTACGCCAAAATGCAAACCAAAGACCAGCCCGTTATGCGGAAATTAAGGCTTTATTAGTCGCATATTTGACTCCTCACACACAGCAATCAGCAAAGCAGGTAATGAAAGTAATGATGTGTCCTCACTGTCATTCATCCCGCTTATCTAAAAATGGGCATCGTCACGGGAAGCAACGCTATCTCTGCAAAGATTGTGGTAAGCAGTTTTTGGAAAGGACTGGCTGAATTAAACCCAAAATTCTGGTTGAATTAATTCAATAGCGATCGCTAACAGATTAGCAAAGTCCAACTTATAAAATAGTATCCAAAACCGAACTCGTTCGCGCATTTGCTCAACACTGGCAGCAAATATCACGCGTCTACCCTGTATAACCAGAGATAACCAGGGGTAAGTTTTGCGAATGAGACGAAACCAGAGATGGCAAGGTTTTGTCAACATAGAGTTAGGCGTTCAATGGTTGAATATTTAATTCAGCTTGCCATTGAGATAGAGGTTTTTCCCAAGCATCTTCCCACTTTTGAGCAAATAAGGGCTTTGCTTTTAATCCCATCATCCAGCCTTGGGCAATGGTTTCGAGAAGTTGGGGTAAATCTTCTGGAGTGAGTAAAGTTATGCTTATCAAAGCATTGGCAATTAACATCCCAGCCAGGGGTAGGCGAAACTGTGCTAAATAAAATGCCTGTAGTCCAATTTCCTCAATGCTGCTCGCACTAAAACCCGTAATCAGATGCCAAATATCATGAGTTTGTTGCCAGCGATACTCGATATAAGCGGTATCTGAATTGATGTCAATATCTAAATCAATACGTTCAAAACCCAATTCCTTGAGTCTGGAAGCGTAGAGATAACCCAAGGAATCAGGTGGAAGTTGCAACAGTTGCTCTAAATTATGGGCTGGAGGACTGTAACGTTCTTGGATTAAACTTGCCACATCGGGATTAATCTGCATAGCTTCAGCCGCCAGTTCAAAAGCGCGGCTATGAATTAAGATGCTACTCAGTTCATCAACGGCATCTAGACTGTCTTCTGTTGTGAGTAATGTAAAAAAGCCTTTCATCGCTGTCAAAAACTGGAAATTCATCTGCCGTTGGACTTCCGAATCAAGTGTAAGCGGCTGAATAGTGGCAGGGTTGAGGGTTTGCATGACAAAAACTCGTGAAGAGGGGATAATTAATATGAACACCGTTCACGTTTTCAATATATGAACAACGTTCATGTTTTGTCAAGATTTAAATTAATGACAGCGAAAAATTCCCCCAACGCCTCAAAAATGCGTCGCCAACCGCAGCAGTTGCGGAGTCAAGAGCGAGTGGATAGCATTTTGAATGCAGCAGAGGAGTTATTTATTGAGGTGGGATATGAACAGACGACGACGCGAGCGATCGCAACTCGTGCTAAAGTTCCGGTAGGTTCGTTGTATCAGTTCTTCCCCGATAAGGAAGCGATTCTCAAAGCCTTAGCAACTCGATATTTCCAACAGGAGTATCAGTTGTTTGCCCAACTGCACACACAAGAAGCAGAGACTTTACCTGTAGAGGTGTATGTTGATAGGGTGATTGATGCTTTCGATCATTTTATGAATAGCCATCCGGGATATCGGGCGGTTTATGAACAACTACTGAATTTGATGACATATCCAGCAATTGAGGCCATGGATAAGTACGAATATCGGATTGTTGATGAACTCGCGGCTTTTTTTGGTAGAATTAACCCTACGCTAGATGCTGAAAAATGTCAGGCGATCGCTTTGGTAATAGTGAAAGTAGTGGGTGATTTGCTATGGCTAGCTACAAACCAAAATCCTGAAATGCGTCAACGGCTTTTAACAGAAACAAAAATATTAATGTTGGGTTATCTGAATAACTATCTATAAATCAACCAATCGGCTGATTACCAGGATTGACAGCATGAATAAACTCACTACCTGATTTTGGTCTACCACGTTTATAACTGGCTTCTTCTGGTTTACCCCATCCCATCTGTAAAATCATCTCTAAAAAATTAGCATTTTCCCACTTCGAGAAACTAGCCCATTCTGTTATTTGAGCAATTCTTTCTACATCAGGTACTGTAATTTTTTGATATTGTTTACTATTATTAAAACTCAAATATAAATCCATTTGTGCAGTGACTTCATACCAAAAATTCAAAATAGAATTTTTCGCTGATTTGATTATTTCCAAATCATTAGCCAGGGCAATTAATTGGGTATCTACTTCTGGATAGCGCAGGCTTTTACCTTTGACTGTCATCTCGCGCCAAACAATTCCCGAAACTTGATTTTCTTGTTGATAAACGTGAATAGCAGCTTTAAAATCTTGATAGGCGGTGAATTTTTGTAGCCCATCTGTTCTAATAAACTGGTCAATCAAAGGATTACCAGAAACTGTTACTTCTATCTTCAGACGTTCTCCTTTAAGGCAGGCTTGACGTTCTTCTGCCAAAATTTGAATTAGTTCCTCGGTAGTGTAAACCTTTGACATCAGAACACACTCTACTCGTCATTGGTCATTAATCAATCATTATTCACTAGTCAAAAGCCTTGGAATGTTGACTAATGAATAACGACTAAAAAATTTGATATCTCAACATTAGCTTTTACAGGATGAAGAATACAGTAACAGGCGGTACGAAAACTTAGGGCAGACCAATTTGGTCTACCCCAAAGTTATTTGGCTAATTCACTACTAAACTCATTGAATGATCGGCGTTTTAACTGTGTTGTTTCGGTGCGGGGTAATAAATCAAACACTTTTCGCAGACTGTCATCTATATCTTCATAGGCGACTTGACCCTGCTTATTTAAAACCACCTCACCTGACTGATTAAACACTACAACTTGAGGCACACCTCCAGTATAGTAATATCCTGGTTCTGTGGGTTCATAGCTTTTTTTGGCTGGGATAGTGTCAATATTAAGTGGCATAATCTCAGCTACTTGACCATAAAATTCTTGTATCCGGGAAATAACGATCGCATACTGTTTACAATCACGGCTATCATCCAGATAGAAAGCCAACACCGTTGGTTTATGTTCGGCTAAAGATTGCGCTAGGGTTACTTTAGGTGGTACTAGCGAACCGTTACCAGCATAAACTACGAAGATATTGCCATCATAAAGGTCATCGTTAACACCTGCTAAAGCTGACTGTGTACTAACAATTAATAATAAAGTCAGTAAAAACAGGCATTTGGAAACCAACCGCCGCCAGTCAGCATTTTTTTTACGTAAAAAAGAAAACATGATACTAATCATCAAAATGCACCTTGCAAGCTACTATTTATCGTTAGGTGTGCTGAATTAGGCAACCAGGGCTGGATATATAATTACGCCCGTCCACTTTTTTTAAGATAACGCCTAGGGGGATCTATGGGATAGGTGATAGGTGATAGGTGACAGAGAAAAGCTGGGGAAGAAAAACTATTGACTATTGACTATTGACGATTGACTATTGATCAAAAGAATTAGGGTATGGATGTGGGTAATAAGATAAAACTTATAGATAGAGTGCGTTTAGGGTTTGCGGTGTTGGTGGCGAAAAGCGTCACCTTTGGGGTAAAGTCGCTGCGTCTGGGTGCTGCTAGTGTATTACCAGGGGCGATCGCTCGCCGTATTGAACCCCGACTGTTAGAATTATTGAGCCAGCAAGTCAAAAACGGCGTGATTATGATTGCTGGTACTAACGGCAAAACTACTACGGCGTTGCTATTATGCACGATATTGGAAAACAAAGGTTTTCGTGTCTGTCATAACTCCACGGGTGCAAATCTGGAAAATGGTTTGATGACAGCTTTCCTAGAAAACAGTAACTTGGTGGGGACGCTGGATGTTGATTATGCAATTCTGGAAGTAGACGAGAATATTGTTCCCAAGGTATTAAAACCACTCCAGCCAAGAATTATCCTGTGTTTGAATCTATTTCGGGATCAACTCGATAGATACGGCGAAGTAGACACCATCAGCAAACGCTGGACAAAAGTTATCTCGACTCTCCCGCCAGAAACAGTAGTTATTCCTAATGCTGATGACCCAACTTTATCCTATCTCGGTCAACAGTTACCCCAAAAAGTATTATTCTTTGGTTTAAATGAACCAGAACATTATTTAGAAGCTATTCCTCACGCCGTTGATTCTATTTATTGTCCGCGATGTGGACATTCTTTAGATTACAAAGGTGTGTATTTATCTCATTTAGGAGATTTCACTTGTCCTAGTTGTGGTTTTACTAAGAGTCAACCAGCGTTAGTAAGTAGTGAATGGCAACAGATTTTAGTTGGTTTATACAACAAATACAACACCTTAGCCGCAGCCACAGCCGCTATAGAATTAGGCGTTGATGAAAGTACAATTCGCAACACTATTAATACCTTTCAAGCTGCTTTTGGACGTGCAGAAGATTTAGTGATTGATGGTAAACGAGTCAGAATTTTATTATCAAAAAATCCTGTCGGGACGAATGAGACAATTCGCGTTGTGACTCAAAGCACCGATAAAACTACATTAATGGTGTTAAACGATCGCACTCCCGACGGTACAGATGTATCCTGGATTTGGGACGTAGACACAGAAAAACTAGTCGAACGTGGCGGGACTTTAGTAGTGAGTGGCGATCGCGTCTATGATATGGCCTTACGTCTGCGTTACAGTGAAAAATCACCCCAGAGTAATCTAAATTTAATAGTTGAGGCAGACTTAAAGCAAGCGATCGCCACTGCTTTAGAACACACACCAGCAGATGAAACCCTGCACATTCTCCCCACCTACTCAGCCATGCTAGAAGTGCGAGAAGTCCTCACAGGTAGGAAAATCCTTTAAATTAGGGACTGGGTATTGGGTATCGGCGATTAGGTATTAGGAAAAAAAGCCTGATTGCATAATTCCCAGTCCCCAGTCCCCAGTTCCCAGTCCCCAGTCCCCATTCAAACTATGAATCTAGAATTAACAATCGGTTGGCTATATCCTACATTAATGAGTACCTATGGCGATCGCGGTAATGTGATTACTATAGAACGTCGCGCTCAATGGCGGGGATACAGTGTGAAAGTATTACCCCTTGACCAAAATTCCACAGCAGATGATATTAAATCTGTAGACGTGATAGTAGGTGGTGGCGCGCAAGATAGACAGCAAGAGATTGTCATGCGTGATTTGCAAGGTGCGAAAGCTGAAGCTATCCGCGAGAAAATCGAAAACGGTACGCCAGGCGTTTTTACTTGTGGTTCACCCCAACTCTTAGGACACTATTACGAGCCAGCTTTTGGACAGCGCATTGAAGGTTTAGGGATACTCGATTTAGTCTCCATCCATCCCGGCGAAAATACTAAGCGTTGCATCGGTAACTTAGTGATAGAAGTTACAGCCAGCAGACTAGCGAAAGATTTAGAAGCAATGACGGGAAGCAAACCCTATTTAGTAGGTTTTGAAAACCACGGCGGACGCACCAAACTAGGTAAAGTGGAAGCATTGGGAAAAGTCGTATATGGCTTAGGTAATAATGGCGAAGATGGTACAGAAGGCGCGTTTTATCAAAATGCGATCGCCACTTATTCCCACGGGCCATTATTACCTAAAAATCCCTTTGTTGCTGACTGGTTAATTCAAACAGCATTGCGATTAAAGTATCAGCAGCCAATCACTTTACAATCTTTAGATGATACTTTAGCTATGCAGGCTAGAGAAGCAATGTCTAAGAAATTGCAAGTTAATTTACCAAAATCTGCTGCGATAGCTAAAGTTTTTTCCTAATCACATGGGTATATCATAGCCCCCTCCTTGCTT
The DNA here is from genome assembly GCF_963920945.1 of Anabaena sp. CCY 9402-a. NCBI lineage: Bacteria > Bacillati > Cyanobacteriota > Cyanophyceae > Nostocales > Nostocaceae > Anabaena > Anabaena sp. CCY 9402-a. The sequence goes on along the minus strand of NZ_CAWUDL010000010.1, from coordinate 11,523 downwards.
GCGGGGAGTGGGGTTCTTGTACCTCACGATATATCTAAACCACTGCTCAGTGCGATCGCCCATTGCTTCTTGAGAATATTCTACCTCAGCCTGTTGACGACAAGCACGGCGATCGATTTTATCTAATTGTGCGATCGCATTCACCAATCCGTCAACGCTATCTGGTTCTACTAAAAAGCCAGTTTCACCATCTTTGACAATTTCCGTGAGTCCCCCACGACGATAAGCAATCACTGGTACACCACAGGCTAACGCCTCAATCGCCACGTTACCAAAGGCTTCTACCCAACGCGGTGTTACTAATAATGCCCGACATTTACCTAATTCCTGTTGTAGTTGTTCTGTGGGGAGAAAGCCTACATATTCTATGGGAGCATCGGGGTATTTTTGCAAAATTTCTTGCCAATATTGCTCATTTTGTTTAAACCCGAAAATTTTGAGGGTAATTCCGGTAATTTTTGCTGCTGCTACTGCATCCTCTAAAGCTTTTTCCGGTGCAATTCTACCCACCCAAGCCAAGGAATCACCCATTTCAGCACAGAACTGATAAATCGATAAGTCCATTCCATTAGCTAAACAACGACATTCTTCTGCAAAGGTAAATGTCTGTGCTTGTGTGAGTGAATGAACGCCAATCGTACCAGGAAACTTAGTTGCTACTTGCTCAAGTATGCCGTCCATTGCATCGGTTAAAGAACCCATGCTGATTAAATGAGCAATGGGACAGCTAAAAAATGGCGTCAGATATAAAGGTAGCCAATCATAGGCAAAGTTGACGATTAAATCATAATCTGTCTGAACTTGGTGAGCATAGTCCCACATATTCGCCAATACGGAGTTTTGCGGCAAAATAATCGGCTCATCACGAGTCTGCGTTTGCGCTGGTGTTTGGACTTCGCCAGAAATTTCCACCACTGGCACATTTTTTACTATTGAGCCACTAGGAGCTACTATCTTTAGAGTATGTCCACGTCGGATCATTTCCTGGGCAATATTACTCAGAGTGAGTTCTACTCCACCTCCCACGCCTGAACCAATCGCACCTACTGGTGTAGATAACATCAGCAACTTGAGTGAGTTGCTTTGATTTGTGATCATTTTCTTCTATTAAATATGACTATGCTATTAATCATGTTGGCTTTGGCTATGACGAATTACTAATAATAGTTTCCACGGGTTATTATTATTTGCAATGACAGATGATTATCATTTTCTAAATAAAACTCTAGTTGAGCTAATTACATACCATGAAAACTATTTATATTTTATCCCAAATTATACCCTATTTTCGGCGAATTACAAGTTTGTGGCAGAGTTCAATTCTGGTTATTTGCTTATGTTTTGGTCTTATATTATCAGGCTGTCAACCGACAACATACCAAGACACGGGAGTTATACATCTCACTTTATGGCACTCGATTAATCCGCCTGTTAATCGGGATTTATTTCAAAAATTAGTAGCCCGATTTAACCAAGCTCATCCTGATATTCAGATAGAATCTCTCTATACAGGTCAACTAGACCAACAGTTACCCAAAATACTGACTGCTGTTGTGGGTAATGTCCCGCCAGATATGTTGTTTTTTAATCCCCAAATCACAGGTCAATTGGTGGAATTAGGAGCAATTCAACCTCTAGAAGGATGGCTAGATAAATCACCCCTCAAATCCGAAATTCTCCCCAATTGTTTTGCTGAAATGCAGCTAGACGGTCACATTTGGTCAGTACCACTGCTGGCTGGTAATGTTGGTGTTTTTTATAGACCAGATTTGTTTAAAGCGGCGGGAATTACCGAATTACCAAAAACTTGGCAAGAATTCAGAGAAGTTGCGAAGAAACTTACCATAGATCGCGATGGTGATCAACGTCCCGACCAGTATGGTTTATTAATGCCTTTGGGTAAAGGAGAATGGACAGTTGCAACTTGGTTGCCTTTTTTGTTCAGTAGTAATGGCACAGTCCTAGAAAATGGCCATCCTCATATGGTGAATGCAAATGCGATCGCTGCTTTACAATTTTGGCAAGATTTAATTAAAGACGGCTCAACTAAATTATCTGCACCAGAACGGGGATACGAAGAAGATGACTTTTTGGCTGGTCGTGTAGCGATGCAGTTGACAGGGCCTTGGACATTCATCATGAAAAGTCAAGTGGATTTTGGTGTCATGCCAATTCCGATCAATATTCGTCCTGGCAACGTACTGGCTAGTGGTAATATGTTTGTGATGAAAACCACACCTGAAAAAGAACAAGCAGCATCGAAGTTTTTAGAATACCTGATCAGTGAAGAATTCCAAACTGAATGGAGTATTGGCTCAGGTTTTTTACCGATAAATGTGAAATCTGCCCAAAGCCCAGCTTATCAAGAATTCATCAAGCAAAAACCAGTAATGAAAGTCTTTGTAGACCAATTATTTGTGTCAGATGCTAGACCCATTATTCCTGGCTACAGTCGCCTGTCTGATAGTCTAGGTCGTGCCATTGAGTCTACAATTCTAGGTGCATCTCCAGAAAAAAGCTTAAAAGAGGCTCAAGAACGCCTCGATTTAATTTGGAAATAAGTAATGAGTTCTGAGTAAATAGACCACACATTAGGGGCGCACAAATGTACACCCCTAGTACCGCCGTGAATTAAAAATTTAAGTTGTGCTGTAATAGGTTTCTCTTAAAATTAATTCTGGGTTTTTGGCTGGAAATTGGGTATTTTTAAACAAAACCTACAACATAAACGAAGGAATAAATCGCCTGATTCCAGAAATCGTACTAACTTTTAAACTAGAAAGACTCCAAGGAGAGGGAGGTGAAAGGATAATGTCTTCTAAACGCCATAAAGCTAGAGATTTATCTGTGTTACCTGTATCATCGGATGGATCATCAAGTAAATAAAGAGGTTGACCAAAGTTAAAAGGAGGTTTTTCCAGATTTAATGCTCGCCAACAACCACTGGGAACATCTCGATTACTCGTCAAATTAGGATAAGTTGTAGTTAATAAATAAGTTGATTTACTCCGTTGAAAGTTGTGGAAAATGCGAAAAATATTTTGATAGGATAGATGCACTAAGCAATCTCGACAAATTATTAAATCTGCTTTAGGAATATCAGAGTTAGTAATATCTGCTGTTCTAAAGTTTATGCGAGAGTGAGTAGATTTTTTTTGAGCCTTTTCAATAACTTCAGGAACAATATCTAGCCCCACATAATCAATACCATCTAAAGAAATTTGGCTCATCCAGTTAAAATCTCCGCAAGGAGCATCTACGATAGACTGCACCTTTAAATTTTGCAATAGTATTGGCAAAGACTCACGGATTTTTGCAGTGATAGAAATTTCAGAGCCGCGGCCTGAAAGAGATTCTGAACTTTCCCAGAGATTAACTTTGTATATATGAGAAAATACCTGACTTAAGGCCATAAGAATATACTTAAACTACATGATCTGCAAACGCTCAAAATTTTAGCATATTCAGTTCAATAGAACTCATATTTGATTTTTGAAATATGCGTAGGGGGAGGTAAATTACAATGTGAATTTTTCTCCTGCAATCTTGTCGGTGTGTTAGGCTACGTAACACACCCTACAAATACTTAATCTAAGTCAAGATTATAGGCGAAGAAATTTCCGACATTAGAAAACCGAGCATCGGGATAGGGGATAAATTCAACTCTAAAGCGATGACTAATGAATAAATCTGCCAACGTTCCTACAGTATATTTCTCGAACCCTTCTACCTGTGCTGCACTGGGGATAGAGTCCATCAGATGATACTCCCCGACAAAACAGCAGACTTGTCGTAAGCGTTTAGAGGTGAGAAGTATAGGAAATTCACTTCCTTCACAATCGATTTTGAGAATTTTCACCGTTGAATCTCCAATGATATCATCAAGGGCTACTACGGTTACGGGTTGACCAATTGACGCGAAAATATTCCCTGATGCTGTGTTAATTCCCACAGTATCAGGCCCATCAGGTAACATTTGTGTATAGCCAGAATGATATAACTCAGCCTCTTGTTTATTGTCTGAACGCCAAACAGCTTTTGAATGGATTACCACATTTGTAGAAACAAGATTTTTTTGTGCTAGTTCAGCATTTTCTAAATTAGCTTCAAAAGCTTCGATTTTTCGCGCCCCTCGTTGCCAGCATAGGTAGGAAAAACATCCTATGTGCGCTCCAATGTCAATGATCCGATCTTCTGGTTGAAGCTTTTCAGGAATTCGATATTCGTTTTTTTCAACAACAGAACGGAAGGCTACTTCATCTATTGTGTTAGGCCGTAAGAAAATTTTAGTCATGGGAGCTTATGGATAATAAGTGCTAGCGTGAAAAAGGGTTTATGGATGTAAAATTATAGGGGTATAAGGGAACAATATTTTCATGTTTGTTTGTGTTTTTGCCACTGCATTGCTGATTTGTAAATATATCGTATTTGAGTCAAAAGCACATCAATTAACTAGTTTGACTTCAGTCTTTATTTTGTCGCCACAATACAAGTAGAAACGGGATAATCAGCATGAAATTCATCTAATTCTTCGGAAGTCAGTTCTTCAGTCGCCACCCCATGAAAGCTAGCGATTACAGTTAAAGGATTGCCATAGATGGAAATTTGGCGTTGGGAAAAGTTGCGAAATAGCCAGTTTACACCATCAGGTAAGGGTCGCCAGTAGTCTCCAGGGCGATCGTGCAATCTTTGAGCATTAGGAACCATACAAAAGCATTTTCCTCCTGGTTTTAACCATTTGTAGATATTTTCAACAGCAATCCAAGGAGAATAACAATGTTCTAATACATTAAAAATTACCACCCCATCTAGAGATTCTGTTTCAATCAGCGAAACATCATGAACATCACCTACTAAATCAATTCCAGAACCTGATTCTAAATTCATAATCCGATAGGTGGAGGCCAGATCAAATTGATAGAATTCTCGATCCTTGGCAACACCGCCAACTTCTAAGACGTTTCCAACTACCTGATCCTTAATTTTACTTACAAAGTTTTGCAGATAGTAGCGGTCAATTGGAGTTCCTCGTGTGAACCCTGTCACGTGACAAATAGGAGTTATTTTCCTGAAATCACCCCAATTTAAAGCTCCAACCTCCGGTGAAATTAGTCCTATTTTTTCTAAACTTTCAACTAGCGATTTAAATGAATTGAAGCTATCAATTTGTAATAAATCATCCTCTAATTTTTGTTGAGCAAATAATTCTAGTAATACTTGAGGACTTGTTTGACTAAAGCTATTAAGTTCTAATGTCTTTTCTTGATCAATATAGCTTTTGAACCCATTACCTAGAATAGTTAGTTTTTGATTTCCCAGAAAAACTAGCAATTCTTTTGATTCCGTTAGGGGCTGCTTATAGGGTAATACTGCTGTAGTAATTGACTGAGAAATTGGTGTCGATTGAATTACTTGAAACTTTTGATAGGCTGCTTCTAAGTTATGTTCACAAATAAAGATTTCTAATGTTGCCAGCCAAGATTTAGCTATTATTGGATATGTTTGTCGCTGACTCCAGCCAAATACCGCAAATACTTCAGATCCCAATGCTTGCACAAAAGCACTGGTTACATAGCTTTTTACCATAATTGTGAGTAATTCAAGTTGCAATCGAACATAGCTATATTACCCTGTTTTGTTACTTGGTACTTTCTCAAGGGTACGGAGTGAAGATACACTAACTCAGTGCTGAGTGCTGAGTGCTGAGTGCTGAGTGCTGAGTAATGAGTAAATTAAAACTTATTCGGTACTTCTGTACTTAATAAAAGCCCCTCCTCTCCCTACGGGACGCTGCGCGAACGTGGGCGGAATCTTTTTTTCAGGCGTAGGTTGATACCTCACAAGAAAGTGGGTGGTCTTTTAACTCAGCACCGGCTAAACGCCGCGCTACCGCTAACGGAACGGGCTAAACGCCCCGCTCGCTACCGCTAACAGCACTCTTCTTACCTGCATAGGTGGGTTTTGTCTGTATAGTGCTTTGTAAATTTAAGGTTGAGAATAAATAGCTTATAAATGTAAAATCCGATGAAATCTGCTCAACCAAACTATAATTGATGGAATCGAAAATATTACCTGCACCTCTTAGACCAGGAGATTTACTACGAGTGATCACCCCTAGTGGTGCGTTGCGAGAATTTAAGGCTTTGCAGCTAAGTATAGAAATTTGGCGATCGCGCGGTTATCGTGTCGAAGTGAGTGATAATATTCACTACAGTTGGGGATATCTCGCTGACAAGGATGAAAACCGCCGTCATCAACTCGCTACTGCTTGGCAAGATCCTGATTGTCGCGGTATCCTCTGCGCTAGAGGTGGTTTTGGTAGTACCCGCATCTTAGAAAATTGGTCTTGGGAAACTAACTCATCGACTCCTAAATGGCTAATTGGCTTTTCTGATATTACGGCTTTGTTGTGGAGTCTTTACAACGCAGGTATATCTGGGGTTCATGCTCCCGTAATGACAACTTTAGCCGATGAGCCAACTTGGTCAATTGAGCGTTTATTCAATTGGGTGGAAGGAAGACCGCTTGAACATCTCAAGGGTTGCCCTTGGGGTGGTGGTGTGGTCACTGGCCTGTTATTACCTGGAAATCTGACTGTAGCAACCCATTTGTTAGCTACACCCCTTCTACCCAATTTAGATGGTGTAATTTTAGCTTTAGAAGATGTCACCGAAGCACCATACCGCATTGATCGAATGCTCACCCAGTGGCGTTTAAGTGGTGTTCTAGGTAAAGTTAAGGGTATCGCTTTAGGAAGCTTTAGCAGATGTGAACCGCCTGCCAATATACCCAGTTTTAGTGTAGAAGAAGTTGTGCGCGATCGCTTGGGGGGTTTAAATATTCCGATTGTCTCTGACTTACCTTTTGGTCATGATAGCCCCAATGCAGCTTTACCCGTGGGTGCTATAGCTACTTTGGATGCAGACCAAGGTGTTTTAAGTTTAGAAACAAAATTTAAGACGATATGAAATGATGTGACTACAGTTTAAGCTAGTACGAGTGAACTATATATAAATCTAAAATGTCTGACTTAATTTTGTTTTGGCATCGTCGTGATTTACGCATTGCTGATAATACTGGATTAGCTTTGGCAAGAGAGCGAAGTTCTCACGTAGTGGGTGTTTTTTGTCTTGACCCTAATATTCTCGAACGGGATGATGTTGCACCAGCTAGAGTTACTTATATGATCGGCTGTTTGCAAGCACTACAACAGCGATACGCACAGGCGGGAAGTCAGTTATTAATCCTTCAGGGTGATCCTGTACACGTGATTCCTAATTTGGCTGAGGTGTTGCAAGCTAAAGCTGTGTTTTGGAATTGGGATGTAGAACCCTACTCCCAAACACGCGATCGCGCTATCATTGAAACTCTAAAAGCAAAAGGGATAGAATTTCTCACCCACAACTGGGATCAAATTCTGCACGCACCAGAGGAAATTTTCTCTCTTAGCAATGCACCTTACACGGTTTACACACCCTTCTGGAAAAATTGGTACAGCAAACCGAAGGCTAAACCAGTAGAAACCTTACAAAATGCGGCAGGATTAACGGAAGCAGAACAGGAACTGGCCAAACAAGCAGGAGCGATCGCCTTACCTACAGCTAAAGAGTTAGGATTTGTTTGGGATGCAGATTTAATACTTCCCCCAGGGGAAGCAGCCGCACAAGAAAAACTAGAGGAATTTAACGCCAAAGCTATTACAGAATACCAAGAACAGCGTAATTTCCCCGCCATTGATGGGACATCACAACTGAGTGCAGGTTTAAAATTTGGCGTAATTGGTATTCGCACCGTTTGGCAAGCCACAATAGAAGCATTAGAAAACTATAACAGCGAAGAAGCGATCGCAAGTATCCGCACTTGGCAACAAGAACTAGCTTGGCGAGAATTTTATCAACACGCTATGTATAACTTCCCGGAACTAGCTGAGGGTGCTTACCGTGATGCGTTTAAAACTTTCCCCTGGGAAAGTAACACGGCACATTTTCAAGCTTGGTGTGAGGGAAGAACCGGCTACCCCATCGTAGATGCAGCCATGCGCCAGTTAAATGAAATTGGCTGGATGCACAACCGTTGTCGGATGATTGTGGCTAGTTTCCTCACTAAAGACTTGTTAATTAATCCCCATTGGGGTGAAAAATACTTCATGCAGAAATTAATTGACGGTGATTTATCTGCTAATAATGGCGGTTGGCAATGGAGTGCTTCTAGCGGTATGGATCCCAAACCCGTGCGGATTTTTAACCCAGCTAGTCAGTCCCAAAAATTCGATGCTGATGCTGAGTATATCCGCCAGTGGTTGCCTGAATTGCGGTCTATAGATACGGAATATTTGGTGACAGGTAAGATTACACCTTTAGAACGTCACGCTGTTGGCTATCCTGAACCCATTGTGGATCATAAAAAACAGCAACAACTATTTAAACAACGTTATCAACAGCAAAAGGATTTAAGACAATGAGTCTGTGGTCAAAAGACTCGATGCCAGATGTACTGAAGAATTTGATTGACGCGATAAATCGCGTCAATCAACACCAATTATCTACACCAATAACCTTTAACTGAACCGTATTGATTTTTAGATACTCAAAGGAAAATTTTTCAGGTTGCACCCAATCTCGGTTTAATGAACTGGAACTTAAAATTACCGATACACAAAAATAATTTCCTAAAACCATTACTGGTGTCAATAAATTATTTAATGAAGACTGAGAACAGTCAAACAAAACTGCAAATGATGGAGTATAGAGGAAAAGTTTCTGCTACCATGATTTATGATTATTTACCAATCAATGATTCTTTTAGAAAAGTAGATGAGAATACTCTGTTCGGAATCATGGATTATAAAAACCTACCTCAACCTTTCTTTTTTGTTCTCAAGCGATGCTACAAGTAGGGATTATTATGTTCCTGGACGACAGCGAATATGATCGGGTATATGATACCGATCGCCTAGTATTTCTAGCAAAGGGCCATTAACGTCAAATTTCACCATACTTACAGACGCGACCAAAATATTCACCCGATAGCGATAGCGTCCCAAATCAATTCCTAGTAAACTGCAAAGCATAATCCGAATTGTGGCTTTATGGGAAACTACTAAAACATTACCTTGGGGATGTTTTTCTTGAATTTCAGCAATTACAGGCATAGAACGGTTGGCAATATCTACCGCAGTTTCTCCACCTATTGGTGCATTCCAAGCTGGTTCTGTCAACCATTTTACATAGTTTTGAGCGTAATTCTCTTGAGCAAAGGATTTACTCTTAGTTTCCCATTCGCCGTAACTACCTTCCCTCAGTCCGTCACGCAACTGCATATCCATACCGATAGCATCACAAAATGGCTTGGCAGTTGCAATTGCACGCTTCATTGGGCTAACATAAACAGCCTCCCACTTCAATTTTTTATACACATCGGCAAAACTAGATGCCATCTGCATCCCTTCAGATGTTAACTCTGCATCAGTTTCACCACAGAAATTACCACTTTGACTAAAAGTAGTTTCTCCATGTCGCAGTAAATATAAATTGAGTGTCATATCTTGTATCGCCATTGAGATCAAAGAGTTTGTGCAACAATAAAATACCATCAATCTTGCAATCGAGTATGTTACACCATGACAAAGTAATCAACCAGAAAAGTTAATCAACCATAAAATTTTAAAATTAAAGACAAAAATAGCAGTTACAGCTATTACTAAATATTCAGCATTCATTTATTAGCATTCAATCTAATACTTTAATCTTAAATTTACTGATTACTTATTTTTTTTAGTACGATTTCTTCGACGAGATTGTTCTTGCATTTTTTTCTTCTTCTTAGCTTGATTTTTGCCTTTTTTGGGGATAAAAGAAGTAACCTCTTCTGGTTTAATTAATCTATTATCGAGTTTTTGGAATCTTTCAGGGTAAAAACAAGCCCAGCCTTTCATTTCTGATATTACATCTTCAATGAAAGAGTAACGGGGATTTTCGCGCAGTTTCTTCAAAGCCGCTTCTGTTCCCACTTGTAGGTCATCATTTACATTTTTTTGACTAATAAAAAACTGTTCAACTAAATCCTCTTCAAACGCTCTATCAATTTCTTCCTTTAGTTCAGTCGCACAAAGTTCTGCACTATTACTAACTAGATTCGTCCAAATATAATCATCTTTACCCCAACTCGTATTTGAGAATAGTTCGGCATAATATTGTATAACTTCTTCTCTAGTAATAACTTCTTGAGCCACCAAAACTAATAACGACTCTAAAGCCGCACCTCTAATATATTCATTGGCTTCTGGATTTTCTATAAGCTGTTTTATTGGTTCAATATTTGCCCCACTAACAGAAGCAAGTATTCTACATAAATCTTCAGTTACTATATCTCCGGTTACATCTAATGCCATTTCTCCTGGCACTGAGAAAAAGTTGATAATTATAGGGTACGCTAACGGTTCTCTAAATTGTGCTAGTAGATATAAGGCATAAAGATGTAAGATATATTCTTCTTTCTCTAATAACTCTTCAAGATTATTACTCAACCTTTCTAAAGTTGATAATAATATAGGAGTTATAGCTTCTCGTTCCTCAATCGCTCTTTCTAAAGCTAAACGGGGAAACTTTTTTGTATTGTTCTCTAATTCCAATAAAATTTCTTCTAGTTGCATCTGTTGAAAATTGGCACTATTGCACTTAATTAAGTTCAGTATATTCACTTTTTGAACGTCGCGTGACGTTCAAATCAATTAACAGGCGACTTGCTATAACTTAGTCTCTACTGTCTATTCTTAAGCATTAACTCTACCTATAAATTATAATTATTGTAAAGTTTAATTAAGAAATATTTATGATGCCTTCAGCCAATAGCCAATCTTGGAAAATCAAACTACTCTACGATGGAGAATGTCCTTTATGTCTACGGGAAGTCAACTTTTTGCAAAAGCAGGATGCGGGTAGAGGAATAGTAGCGTTTGTAGATATTGCAGCCGATGATTACACTCCTGAAAATCATGGTGGTGTTAATTTTGAAACCGCAATGGGGCGCATTCATGCAGTTTTACCAAATGGAAGTGTAATCAAAAATGTTGAGGTTTTTCGACGGGTATACGAAGAACTGGGAATGGGTTGGGTTTACGCTGTCACCAAATTACCAATCATTGGTGCGCTTGCAGATACTTTATACAGTATCTGGGCAGATTGGCGACTTTCACTGACAGGACGACCAGATTTAGATGTTCTCATCCAACAGCGTGCTTCTCGACTAGCCTGTAATACTGAAAATCGTTGTCGCTTGACAAAAACTGAATCTAGTTGAGAATAGTACAAATTGGCATATTGAGGACAGCATTTTCCAGCACCCTGGTACTGATATTGCCAAGGATACCTTGAATTTATCATTGATAACCTATATTGGGAACGGGTTTTAGCCTTTGCCTTAGTAGTTCATTTGTTCGCTTTGAAAGGGCTGGCCTTAAACCCTTGAATCCAATACGGTTCAGTTAAGGCTAGCAAGCTGATGAGTGATATGAAATTTCGGAAC